>NZ_JAFRFW010000822.1:0-2305 GCF_017434145.1 Saccharopolyspora sp.
CTAATAGGCCGAGGACTTGCCCACAGGGATGTCTCGTGTCCACTATATGGTGTCTGAGGCAACAACTCTTGTTGTCAGGCATAGTTGAATAGGTTTCACCTTTGGTGAGCACACCCGTATGGGGTTTGGGTGTGTGTTGGTTTGTCGGTGGGTATAGCGGAGCGGGGTACGCCCGGTCCCATTCCGAACCCGGAAGCTAAGCCCTCCAGCGCCGATGGTACTGCACTTGTGTGGGTGTGAGAGAGTAGGACACCGCCGACACTACTCGTAAATGGGGAAGGCCCCGGAACCACGGTTCCGGGGCCTTCTGCTGTCCGCGGCCGAGAAACCACAGCCACCGAGGACTATCCTCGGCGGGATGAGCAACCCAGCAGCGCACCAGGCGAACCTCAAACCCCGCAGCCACGAAGTCACCGACGGGATGGAGCGCGCGCCTGCGCGCGGGATGCTTCGGGCGTTGGGGATGCAGGACGACGACTTCGCGAAGCCGCAGATCGGTGTCGCGTCCTCGTGGAACGAGATCACGCCATGCAACCTGTCGCTGCAACGACTGGCGCAAGCCGGCAAGGAAGGCGTCGACGTTGCGGGCGGCTTCCCGATGGAATTCGGGACGATCTCCGTCTCGGACGGGATCTCGATGGGACACGTCGGGATGCACTATTCGCTGGTGTCCAGGGAGATCATCGCCGATTCGGTCGAGACGGTGATGCAGGCCGAGCGGCTGGACGGCTCGGTGCTGCTCGCGGGCTGCGACAAGAGCCTGCCGGGAATGCTGATGGCCGCCGCGCGCTTGGGCCTGGCGTCCGTTTTCGTCTACGCGGGGTCGATCATGCCCGGCAAGGTCGACGACCAAGAGGTCACCATCATCGACGCGTTCGAGGCGGTCGGTGCGTGTGCTCGCGGATTGATCGGCCAGGACCAGGTGGATCGCATCGAGCGTGCCATCTGCCCGGGCGAGGGCGCCTGCGGCGGGATGTACACCGCGAACACCATGGCGTGCGCCGCGGAGGCGCTGGGCATGTCGGTGCCGGGGTCGGCGAGCCCGCCGTCGGTGGACCGCAGGCGGGACGCCAGCGCGCGGGACGCGGGCCAGGCCGTGGTCGGCATGCTGCAAAAGGGGCTGACCAGCAGGGACATCATGACGAAGGAGGCGTTCGAGAACGCCATCGCGGTCGTGATGGCGTTCGGCGGGTCGACCAACGCGGTGCTGCACCTGCTGGCGATCGCGCGGGAGGCCGATGTCGACCTGACGCTGGAGGACTTCAACCGGATCGGCGACCGGGTGCCGCACCTGGCCGACGTGAAGCCGTTCGGCCGGCACGTGATGCCCGCGGTGGACCGCATCGGCGGGGTTCCGGTGGTGATGAAGGCGCTGCTGGACGCGGGACTCGTGCACGGCGACTGCATGACCGTCACCGGCAAGACCGTGGCGGAGAACCTGGCCGAGCTGGACCCGCCGGAGCTCGACGGCGACGTGCTGCACTCGTTGTCGAACCCGCTGCACCCGACCGGGGGTGTGACGATCCTGCGCGGATCGCTGGCTCCGGAAGGCGCCGTGGTCAAAAGCGCCGGGTTCGACACCGCATCGTTCGAGGGCACTGCGCGGGTGTTCGACGGTGAGCAGGACGCGATGGACGCGGTGGGCAACGGGACCGTGCAGCCCGGCGACGTGGTGGTGATCCGCTACGAGGGGCCGCGCGGTGGTCCGGGGATGCGGGAAATGCTCGCGGTCACCGGAGCCATCAAGGGCGCTGGGCTGGGCAAGGACGTGCTGCTGCTGACCGATGGGCGTTTCTCCGGCGGCACGACCGGGCTGTGCATCGGGCACGTGGCGCCGGAAGCCACCGATGGTGGGCCGATCGCGCTGGTCCGCGACGGGGATCGCATCCACCTCGATCTCGCGGCCCGGACCTTGGACCTGGTCGTCGACGAAGACGAACTCGCCGTCCGGAGGCGGGAGTGGACCGCGCCGGAGCCGCGGTTCCGGCACGGCGTGCTGGGCAAGTACGCCCGCCTGGTCGGCTCCGCGGCCGAAGGCGCCGTGTGCTGACTCGCCGACCCGGCCGACTCGGAGAAGCGGCCGACTCGAGAGGCGGCTGACTCGGAGATGCCGGGATCGCAGAACGCCCCGCACTCCGCACCGAGAATCCGAGTGAAGGACCCGTTCGACCCGATGGGTCCGGGTTCTTCACTCGGGATCGGTCAGGTCGCCAGCGGCACGGTCATGATCGGCGGTGTGGTGGGTGCCGGAGAGCCGCCGTCCGGTTCGACGGTGACGCCGAGCGTGGCGGTTCCGGCGGGCATC
>NZ_JAFRFW010000823.1:0-1512 GCF_017434145.1 Saccharopolyspora sp.
GCCTTCTCGATCTCGTCGAGCAGCACCACCGAGTAAGGCCGCCGCCGCACCGTCTCGGTCAGCTGACCGGCCTCGCCGTAGCCGACGTAGCCGGGCGGGGCGCCGACCATCCGGCTGGCGGTGTGCGCCTCCTGGAACTCGCTCATGTCCAGCCGGACCATCCGGTCCTGGTCGCCGAACAGCGATTCCGCCAGCGCCCGGGCCAGCTCGGTCTTGCCGACGCCGGTCGGGCCGAGGAACAGGAACGTGCCGACCGGGCGGTTCGGGTCGCCCATGCCGGTGCGGGAGCGCCGCACCGCGCGGGCGATGGCGTGCACCGCCTCGTCCTGGCCGACCACCCGCTGGTGCAGCTGGTCCTCCAGCTTCATCAGGCGGGACTTCTCCTCCTCGGTGAGCTGGGTTGCCGGGATGCCGGTCGCCCGCGAGACCACCTCGGCGATGTCGTCGCGGCCCACCACCGGGATGCCGTTGGGCCCGCCTTCGCGTTGCTCGGCGATCTGGCGCTGCACCTCGGCGATCTCGTCGCGCAGCGACGAAGCGCGCTCGTAGTCCTCGTCCGAGACGGCCTGGGCCTTGTCCCGGTTCAGCGCGTCCGCGCGGCTCTCCAGCTCCCGCAGGTCGGTGCCCGGGGTGCCGGTGCGCAGCCGCTTGCGCGCGCCCGCCTGGTCGATCAGGTCGATCGCCTTGTCCGGCAGGTAGCGGTCGGTGATGTAGCGATCCGCCAGTTCCGCGGCCGCGTTGATCGCGTCATCGCTGAAGCGAACCTGGTGGTGCGCCTCGTAGCGGTCGCGCAGGCCGCACAGGATGCGCTCGGTGTCGGCCACGCTGGGCTCGTCCACGGTGATCGGCTGGAAGCGGCGTTCCAGCGCCGCGTCCTTCTCGATGAAACGGCGGTACTCGTTCAGGGTCGTCGCGCCGATGCACTGCAGCTCGCCGCGGGCCAGCTTCGGCTTGAGCATGTTGCCCGCGTCGACCGCGCCTTCCGAACCGCCCGCGCCGACCACGGTGTGCAGCTCGTCGATGAAGATGATCAGTTCGTCGCGGTGCTTGCTGATCTCCTCGAGCAGCTTGTTCATCCGCTCCTCGAAGTCACCGCGGTAGCGGGTGCCCGCGACGACGCCGGACAGGTCCAGCTGCACCACGCGCTTGTCCTTGATCGCGTCCGGCACCGTGCCGTCGATGATGCGCTGCCCGAGCCCTTCGACCACCGAGGTCTTGCCGACCCCGGCCTCGCCGATGAGCACCGGATTGTTCTTGGTGCGCCGGGACAGCACCTCGACGGTCTGCTCGATCTCGTCGTCGCGCCCGATCACCGGGTCCAGCCCGCCGTCGCGGGCGCGGGCGGTGAGGTCCTGGCCGTACTGGTCCAGCGTGGGCGTCTTGGCCGCCTCGCCGGACTCCGCGGTCCGGGTGCCGCCTCCGCCGGCGGTGCCCGCCGGTCCGGCCTGCAACGACTCCAGCGTCACGTGGAAGGCCGACAGCAGGCGCCCGGCGTGCGAGTCGGGATTGGCC
>NZ_JAFRFW010000824.1:0-1742 GCF_017434145.1 Saccharopolyspora sp.
GAGGTGAACGGTCCCCGCACCGCACGCGTGTCAGCGGTCGTAGCGGCCGGACTTGATCGCTGCGAGGAACGCGGACCACTGAGTGCTGTCCGCGGTGAGGTAACCGGCCGCGCGATTCTTGGTGTCGCGCACCGCGGCGCCTAATGGGAGCCTGCCTACCTCGACGCAGCTAGAGACTTGCTGGGAACGACTGGACTTGCGCCAGTTCGTCGGTTCCGTCATGGATCTGCACCTTCCAGCTCGCGAGCGGTGGTGGCGATGAGTTTTGCTGACTGGTCTCGGTCCATCGCTACCTGTTGCAGCGTAGCCAACGCGGATCGATAGGGGCTGACTTCGTCGTCGCCGTAGAGAAAGACGCCGGATGCGTAGTGCTCCAAATGCACCATCGGCGTGGTCTTGGCGAAGTCGAAGAAGATGAAAGCGCCAGCGTGCGCCGGGTGCCAGCGTTCGGAAACCGCGGGGATCACATTGATGGTGACGTTCTCGAGCTCTGCCATCGATTCTAGGTGGCGGAGCTGTTCGAGCATGGTCGCCGCTCCGGCGAACCTGTCTCGGAGCACGTTTTCGGAGATGAAGGCGTCGAAGTTGATCGGATTCTTTCGGTGCAGAACTTCACGGCGGCCGACTCGCATGGCCACGTACGGCTCGATCTCATCGGTAGCCATGTCGGCCATGACGGATCGCGCGTAGTCAGCTGTTTGCAATAGGCCTGGAATGACGCCGATCGCGACGTCCGTGATTTTGGTCGCCGTGCGTTCGAACTCGATCAGCCTGGTCAGTTCCTTCCGGATTCCTTGACCGGTGTCGAGCCAGTTGGGCTGGTCCGCGCCGCGGGACAGGTCGACAAGCCGGCTGTACCTGTCGCCCGTCACGCCGAGGACGGTCAGCAGCTGTGCCACGTCCTCGGGCTTCGGTGAGCGCGAGCCGGTTTCGTAGCGGGAGACCGAGACGTAGCTGACGCCGATCCGGTCGGCGAGCTGCTGCTGGGTCAGGCCGGTTTCGAACCGGCACTCGCGCAGTTCAGCACCGAGCGCCCGAGATTTCGGGGTGTTCTCCGATTTTCCGGTCATGAAAATTAGGCTACGGTCCCGCGCCGAAAAGATCACCCCTCGATCGGGGTATTGATCCGGCAGTTACCCGTGTCGATCATTCAAAGGTAAGGCCGGTAAAGCAATTGACTGGGGGTGCTGAGTGTCGGTGTGGGCGGCGTCGTGTGGGCCGGTGGATGCGTTCTGGCACGTGGTGCGGCGGACGGATGGGGGTGTGTTGCCCGCGGTGTGCGGGGTTTTCGTGTACGGGCCGTTGCATCTGCGGCGTGGCGAGTGTCCGGATGGGGAGTTCGACCGCGATGCGTGCCGGAAGTGTCTGGATGCCTGCGATGTCTGAGGTGTCCGCGCGGCATTTCTGGCGGCCGAGCGGTGATGTGGTGCGGCACGCCTTCCGCGGTCGTCGCTGGTGCGGGCAGACCGAGGCGACCGCGGTGTGCGGCAGCACCGTGTCGTTGGCCGCCGAGGTCGCCGAGCTCGACTGGGTCCGCGCCCCCACGTGTGAAGCGTGCAACGCGGTGCTGCGCAGCGAACTCCCGAAGATCACCGGATTCTTCGGCTGATCCTTGAACTTCCTCGGGCCCGAGCGGCTCTCCCGCCCCTCCACCGCCGGACTCCGAGGACGGCCTCCCGCCCGCCGCGACGCCCAGCCCCGACACGGCGCCGCGCGACCGGAGGCCGGCGGGGGCACGCCAC
>NZ_JAFRFW010000825.1:0-10602 GCF_017434145.1 Saccharopolyspora sp.
CAGGTCGATCGCAAGCTGCGGGCGCTGATCGCGGTACTCGCGAACCGGCTGCGGGCGCTTCGCCCGGAATTGCCGGAACCGTCCGCGCGGCTGCTGTCGTCCGCGGCGCTGAGCGGGATCGCGAGCTGGTCCACGCACCGGGTCTCGCTCAGCGACCGCGTGGCGGAGGAAGCGCTGCACTCGATCGCCTCGGTCGTGCTGGCCGCCGAGCCGCCCTCCCCCGAGCGCAAAGCCGTCGCACCCGCCGTCGGCGGCGTGCCCGAACTCGCCGCACGGCGGGAAAAACTGCTCGCCGCAGCCGTTGTGCTGTTCCGCGAGCGGGGGTTCCACACCGTGAGCATGGAGGAGATCGGCACCGCCGCGGGGATCAACGCCTCCAGCGTCTACCGGCACTTCGCGGGCAAAGCGGATCTGCTGGCCGCGGTGTACTACCGAGCGGCCGACCGGCTGGCCGTGGCCACCGGCCGGGCCGTCGAAGGCGCCTCCGACGAGGAGACGGCGCTGCGCGGTCTGGTGGCGGCCTACGTCGAGTTCGCCTTCGACAACCGGGACCTGCTCGCGGTGTATCTCTCCGAGTACCGCAACCTGCCCACCGACGACCGGCACGCGCTGCGCCGCGCGCAACGCGACCACATCGGACAGTGGATGGCGCTGACCGAGCGCGTGCGCGAGCCGACGCGGGCGAACCGGTTGCAGGTGACGGTGCAGGCCGCGTTGAACATCGTCAACGACATGGCGATGGCCGGTTCCCGGATCGGCGGGCAGGAGCAGGCGCGGTACCTGGTGCTGGCGGTGCTGCACTCGGCTTGACTCGTGCAGGGCCTGACTTGTGAGGGGCCTGACTTGTGAAGCGCCGCTCGCGCCATCGGGATGGTCTCGGACGCTCCCGGCCAGCTGCGGATACCCGACTTCGGAACAGCTTCCAGCAGGCTTGTCTTGTTCCCAAGTTAATCGCCATTTACAGTTCACGGCATGACGCGGCACGGTCGTCGACCGGCCGCGCACGCCCTCGAAGCGGCACCGGCGCCCCCGGAAGGAAACCCATGCCACGAGTCCTCACCGATGAGCGACGCGACTTCGTCGACGCCATCGCCGAGTTCTGCCGCCGCGAGTGCGGCACGAAGCAGCAGCGCGACGAGCTGACCGGCGGCGGGCAGCACCCGCACAACCAGCAGCTCTACGCCAAGATGGCGGAGCTGGGCTGGCTCGGGGTGTCGCTGCCGGAGGAGTACGGCGGTGCCGGGCAGGGCATGACCGAGCTGTGCCTGTTCCTGGAGGAGACCGCCTACGGCCGCGCGCCGATCGGCGGCTTCGCCACCACGATCATCTCCGCGGCCGGGTACGAGAAGTTCGGCTCGCCGCAGCAGAAGGAGAAGGTGCTGCGCGGCGTGGTGGACGGCCGCGTCGAAGCGGTCTCGATGTCCGAGCCCGCAGCGGGTTCGGACGTGGGCGCGCTGGCCTGCAAGGCAACCCGGACCGACGGCGGCTGGCTGATCAACGGCCAGAAGACCTGGTGCTCCAACGCGCACATCGCCGATCACATCCTGCTGATCGCGCGCACCACTCCCGGCGGCACCAAGCACGAGGGCCTGACGCAGTTCATGGTGCCCGCGGACGCAGCGGGGCTGCAGATCACCGGCATCGACACCATGGGCGGACGGGAGGTCAACGACCTGTACTTCACCGACTGCTTCGTGCCGGACGCGGCCGTGGTCGGCGAGGTCGACCAGGCGTGGAAGCAGCTCATGGCCGGGCTCAACCTCGAGCGGATGATCCTCGCGGCGCTGATGCTGGGCACCGCCCGTCGCGCGTTCGACGACACCGTGGCCTACGTGTCCGAGCGCGAGCAGTTCGGCAGGCCGATCGGTTCGTTCCAAGCATTGCGGCACCGGATCGCCGACATGGCAACGGAATTGGAGTGCGCCCGGCTGCTGCTGGACGACGTGGCGCGGCAGATCGACGAGAACCCGGGCAAGACGTTCCCGCGCGAGGCGTCGATGGCCAAGCTCAAGTGCACCGAGCTGGCCAAGCACGTTTCGCTGGAGGGGATGCAGATGCTCGGCGGTTACGGCTACGCCACCGAGTACGGCATGGAGGCGCTGCTGCGCTCCACCGTGGTGTCCACGGTGTACGGCGGGACCAGCGAGATCCAGCGCGACATCATCGGCAAGACCTACGGGCTGTGAATCGGGAGGCGCGATCATGACCAGGACAACGACGTCCGCGGGCCAGGCAGGCGAGGCGGGCCGGGCAGCTGAGTCGGCCCGGGCAGGGGAATCGGCGCAGCTGGTCTCGACCGATCCGGCCGACGGTTCGGTCGTGGCGACCTTCTCCGTCGACGGCCCTGCCGAGGTCGCCGACGCGGTGGCACGGGCGCGGGAAGCCGCCGCGTGGTGGAGCGGGCTGGACTTCGCCGGTCGGCAGCGCTGCCTGCTGCGATGGGCGGCACATCTCACGCAGCACGCCGACGAGCTGACGGAGCTGACCCGCCGGGAGAACGGCAAGCCGCTCGACGACGCGTACCTGGAGCTCGTGCTGACGCTGGAGCACATCCGCTGGGCGGCCAAGAACGCGCGCTCGGTGCTGCGGTCCCGGTCGGTCTCACCGGGACCGTTGATGTCGAACTTCGCCGCCAGGGTGGAGCAGCGGCCGCTGGGCGTGGTCGGCGTGATCGGGCCGTGGAACTATCCGCTGTACACGCCGAACGGATCGATCGCCTACTCGCTCGCCGCGGGCAACACGGTGGTTTTCAAGCCGAGCGAGCACACGCCCGCCGTGGGCCGCTACTTCGCGGAAGCCTTCCACAAGGCGAATCCCGAGGCACCGCAAGGCGTGCTGGCCACGGTGCAGGGCGCGGGCGAGACCGGGGCGGCGCTGTGCCGGTCCGGTGTGGACAAACTCGCGTTCACCGGCTCCAGCCCCACCGGCAAGAAGATCATGGCCTCGTGCTCGGAGACGCTCACTCCCGTCCTGGTGGAATGCGGCGGGAAGGACGCGCTGATCGTCGCCGACGACGCCGACGTCTCCGCCGCGGCCGAGGCCGCGGCGTGGGGCGCGGTGTCCAACAGCGGGCAGACCTGCGTCGGGGTCGAGCGGATCTACGTCGTGCGCTCGCTGCGCGAGCGGTTCGTGGAGGCGCTGGCGCGCGAGCTGCGCGACGTGCGCGCCGGCGATTCGTACGGCCCGATGACCGTTCCGTCGCAAGTGGACATCGTCCGCGAGCACATCGAGGATGCTTGGTCGCACGGGGCGAAGGCCGTCGTCGGTGGCAGTGATTCGGTGCGCGCACCGTTCGTCGATCCGGTCGTGCTCGTCGACACCGATGAGGATTCCGCTGCTGTGCGGGAAGAAACCTTCGGGCCGACGATGACGGTGCGCACCGTCGACTCGGTGGACGAGGCGGTCGAGCTGGCCAACGCGACCAGCTACGGGCTCGCCTCCACGGTCTTCTCCCGCAACCGCGGGATGGAGATCGCCCGCCGACTGCGTGCCGGGGCGACTTCGATCAACTCGGTGCTCGGCTTCGCCGGTATCGCCGGATTGCCGTTCGGCGGGGTCGGTGAATCCGGTTTCGGGCGCATCCACGGATCCGAAGGACTGCTGGCTTTCTCCCGCCCGCACTCCATCGCACGGCAGCGCTTCGCCGTTCCGGGCATGGCGTTGATGAGCTTCCGCCGCAGCGCCGCCACCATGCGCATCATCAAACGCGTCATCGCGTTCCGCCACGGCCGGGCCAAGTGATCGACTCGGCTGATCTACGCCGGTGGACGGACCCGTCCGGACGGGACCGGTCCGTCCACTCAGGAGTCATCTTAGTGTGGTTTTCGGGCCTTGTCTTGTCAGCGGCGAAGCCGCTGAGGTTCCGCTACGCGACCCGCTATGCGAATCATTCTGAAAGAACTCTGCTGGCCGGGATCACTTCGGGGCAGCGACCACGTAATCTTCCTGCAGCGGTTGCGCGTTGAGGAAACGCCGTACGGTGTCCTGGATTCCGGCGGCATACCGCTGCTGGGCTTCCAGGCTCGTGCCGGAAACGTGCGGCGTCATCGCGTGTCCCGGCATGGTCCGCCACGGGTGGTCGGACGGCGCGGGCTGCGGATACCACACGTCACCCGCGTATCCGCCGAGATGCCCGTCGTCGAGTACCCGCACCAGGGCGTCGGTGTCCACGATCTGGCCGCGCGCGATGTTCACCAGCCACGAACCGGGTTTCATCGAGCGCAGCCGTTCCTCGTTGAACAGGCCCCGGGTCTCGTCGGTCAACGGGCAGGAAAGCACGATCGCATCGGACTGGTGCACCAGGTCGTCCAGGTGCTTGTAGCGCGCCGCGAACACCGATTCCTCGGTGGAACTGCGGCGGTGCTTGGTGTTGTACAGCACCTTGACGTCGAAACCCTTGAGCCGCAACGCGATCCGCTGCCCGATCTGGCCCATGCCGATGATTCCGACGGTCTTGTCCTCCAGGTCGTGCGAACGCGCCGCGATGTCGGCGATGTCCCAGCGCCCGTCCAGGACCTGCTGGTAGGCCGGGATGTAGTTGCGCACCAAGGTGAGCAGTTGCATCACGGCGTGCTCGGCCACGCTGACCACGTTGCTGCCGGTGACCTCGGCGACGGTGATCCCGTTGCGGGTGGCGGCATCGGCGTCGATGTGGTCCGAGCCGACACCGGCGGTGAGCACCAGCTTCAGCCGCTTCGCCCGGTCCAGGGCGTCGGCGGAGAGGTAAGTCGGCCAGAACGGGGTCGTGATGAACACGTCCGCGTCCGGGAGGTGCTCGCGCAGCGCCTCATCCCGGTCGCTGAGCGCCACGAGCTCGTGCCCTTCCGACTCCAGCAGTTTCGTCAGGCCCAGTGCCCCTTCGGTGCTGCCGAGCAGGTCGAGCCCGGAGTGGTCGACGTGCCGCTCGGTGGGGCCGGGGTAGAGCACAGCGACGAACTTCACGGCCGCCTCCTTCGGATTCGGCTTCATTCGCGCCCCGGGTACCCGCGCACCGGCGATCAACACCGGACGGCGGCGGGAAAGTGCTGTGGCATGCGGCGTGCAGGTGTCCGAGGACTCAGCCCGACCATCTACGCAAACCGCTTCCCGAACACTCTTCAGGTCAACCGGAGTCGCAATGCCGTGTTGTCCGGTCGTCGGAACCCCATGGACTCGTACATGCGGACCCCTCCCGCGGTGGCGTTGAGGTTGATCACCCGCGCAGGTGTTTCGGCTTGGAACCAGTCGAGCAACGCCTGCAGGCACGACTTCGCGTAGCCGCGCCTGCGGTGTGCCGGTTCGGTGCTCATGTTGAGCACCCGGCCGTGCAGCCCGGCGTGATTGCCGGGACCGGGCGGGACCGGCTCGCACAGGCCGACCGCGCAGCTGACCACTCCGCCCTCGGGGTCATCCACCACGAACGCGGCGAACTCCCCCGGCCGCCGCAGGCGGTCGGTGAACCACTCGCGGGCAGCGGCGCGCCATTCGACGTCCGAGACCGCGACGCCCATGTCGGCGAGCATCCGCACGCGCAACCGCAACAGGGAATCGACGTCTTGCTGGTGCGCTCTGCGCGCTTCCGGAAGATCGGACATGCCGAGCACGCTGCCGCGGATCAGATCGCACCGCAACGGTCATTCCCTTTTTGACCATCGCTCTGCTAAGCGGCTGCAGCACGATCGGCACCACCACCCCGCCGCCACGCAGGTCATTCCGAGCAGAACCTCACGCCAGCGCGCCGATGAACGAAGCCGCCGGTGCGAGCCGGGGCAGCAGCGTCGCCTGGTAGGCGTGGTAAACGTCCGGCTTGCCTTCCCAGACGGTGTCGGCCGGTCGGTTGTGCTCGTCGAGCTCGTGGTGCCACGAACCGGACTCGCGGTCGACGAAGAAGTGTTCGGCGTGCGCGGCCCACTCCTGGAACCACTGCGCGTACTGCTGCTCGCCGGTGACCTGGTGCAGCGTCCAAGCGGTCGCCATGGCTTCGGCCAGCACCCAGTGCAACCTGTTGCGCACGACCGGCGTGGCGTCGAAGTCGGTGGTGTAGACGAAGCCTTCCGCGCCGTCGGCGTTCCAGCCGTCGCGCACCGCGGTGGCGAACAGCTCACGCGCGTCCTCGAGCAGCCACCCGGGCGCGGCGTCGCCCAGCGCGACTCGGGTGTGCAGCGCCAGTCGCGCCCATTCCAGCAGGTGGCCGATGGTCACCCCGTATGGGCGGAACGGGTCGGCGGGCTTGTCCCGGTTGTACTCCAGCCGCACGTTCCAGCGCGGGTCGAAGTGCTCCGGCAGCCGCCAATGGTGCTCGCGGGCGAAGCCGTGCACCACGGCTTGCACGATGCGCGCGGCGCGGTCGGACCAGACCCGGTCGCCGGTCACATCGGCCGCGGCCAGCATCGCCTCCACGGTGTGCATGTTCGCGTTGACGCCGCGGTAGTCCTCCAGCTCGGTCCACGTGCGGTCCCAGGAGTCCGCGACCAACCCGGGCCCCTCCTCCCAGAACCGGTTCTCGACGACCTGCAGCGCGTCCCGCAGCAGCTCGCGGCCACCGTCGGCGCCGATCGCCGCAGCGCTGGCGGCGGCCAGCACGACGAAGGCGTGCTCGTAAGCGCCCTTGTGCGCAGCGACGGGCCCTCGAGCGTTCGCCGATGCGAACCAGCCACCGTGTTCGTCGTCGTGCAACAGCCCGCGCAACGCGGCGACGCCGATGTCGACCTTCTCGCGCAGCTCATCGCGCCCCTGCGCGACGGCCAGCGCGAACACGTGGGTCATCCGGCAGGTGATCCACGTTTCCACCGGCCGGTCGGCGCCCGGCCGGCCGGTTTCGTCCAGCCAGGCGAACCCGCCGTCGGGGTGCGCGGCCGCGTCGGCGAAGGCCAGCAGCCGTTCCGGCTCGTTGCGCACCCACTCCGGCACCTGCGGTTGCTCGGTCACGACGCCACCCTCCGATTCTCCAGCGGTCCGGCCGAACAGCTTGGCACATTCCGGCGGCCCGCGGGAGGACGTCTCCCGGCTGACTCCTCCACAATGGACTCTCGCGTCGAACCGGGGTCTCGCGCGTCGAGCCCGCACCGCCGTGATCGGGGACCATGTTGGCCGTGTCCAGCCGCCCGACGTTCAACAGAATCCCGCTGCACCGCGTCGCCGCGCGCGTGCGGCACGCCCTGCGACGCGTGCTGCTGGCCTCGGTGACCGCCGGGCTCGCGTGGTGGATCGCCTCGCTGCTGCTGAGCCCGCCTGCGCCGATCTTCGCCCCGATCGCTTCCATGGTCAGCCTGGTGGACGAACCCGGCGCGCGGGGCCGCCGGGCGTTCCGAGTCATCGGCGGTGTGCTGACGGGCGTGGCGGTCGGCGAAGTGCTGGTGCGCTACTTGGGGGTCGGGCCGTGGCAGCCCGCGCTGGCGGTGCTGGTGGCGACCTTGCTGGTCACCACGGCCAGCACCAATCCGCTGCCGA
Organism: Saccharopolyspora sp.; assembly: GCF_017434145.1. Classification (NCBI taxonomy): domain Bacteria; kingdom Bacillati; phylum Actinomycetota; class Actinomycetes; order Pseudonocardiales; family Pseudonocardiaceae; genus Saccharopolyspora; species Saccharopolyspora sp. Next base: position 7,429 of record NZ_JAFRFW010000825.1, read on the forward strand.
TCATCCAGGCCGGGGTGGCCGCGCTGCTGGTGATCGCGCTGCACGCGCCGCAGACCGGGTTCAGCAGGCTGTTCAGCGCGCTCATCGGCGGGGCACTGGCGCTGCTGGTGAGCCAGGTGCTGGTCACTCCGAGCCCGCTGACGATCCTGTCGAACTCGGTGTGCGCGGCGCTCTCGCCCGCCGCGGAGGGCCTGCGCGGTGCCGCGGACGCGCTGCGGCGAGCCGATCCGGAGGCGGCTTGGCAGAACCTGGAACGGGTCCGCCGCGGCCACCACGAGCTCGCGGCGTTCGAAACCGCCCGGCAGTCCGCGCGGGCGCTGGCCCGGCAGTCCGTGCGCGGCCGGCGGCAGCGGGCCGCGGTGCTGACGCTGGACGAGCACCTGGCCGGAGTCGACCCGGTGCACACCGACTCGGTGCTGGTCGCGCGCGCCACGCACAAGCTGCTCGCCCGGCAGGACGGCGCGCCGGACTGGCTGGTCCAGGTGGTCGACGACCTGGCCGAGGCGGTGCGGACCTTCTGCGCGGCCCCGCTGGCCGACCGGAACCGGGAGAGCGCCCGCGAACTCGCAGCCCCCGCGACGCGGATCGACCCGACGGGGCTGCCGCCCGGCTCGTCGGAGCTGGCCAGCGAGATCCGGCTGGTCGCGCGAGACCTGCACGAACTGGCGAGGGGGCCGGAAGGCGGCTAGCCGGTAGCTGCCACTCGCCTGCGGGCGCCGCGCTCATCGCACGAACGGAGCAAGATTCGCGGCCGGACTCGCCGATTCGGTACCGAAGCCCGGTGCCCGGCAGGTAGAAATCCGTCTCGTGCAACGACTGATCACCGCGCGCGAGGTCCTGGCCGGACCGGTCGGGCAGCGCATCAAGGACGGCGCCGTGCTCATCGACGGCGACACGATCACCGCGGCGGGTCCGCGGGAGGAGATCGAGCGCGCGGCCGATGACGACGTACTCCGCTCGGACCACCCGCGGCACGCGATACTCCCCGGCTTGATCAACTGCCACGTGCACCTGGCGTTCAACTGCGGGCAGCACGTGGTCGACGAGCTGCGCGCCACCGACGACTCCGCGCTGCTGCTCGGCATGGCCGGGCGAGCGCAGCAGGCCCTGGCCTCCGGTGTCACGACGGTGCGCGACTTGGGCGACCGGGACGGGCTGGTGTTCCAGGTCCGCGCGGCCGTCGAACGCGGTGAGCTGCTCGGCCCGCGCATCCTCGCCGCCGGGCCGCCGCTGACACCACCGCTCGGGCACTGCTGGTTCCTCGGTGGCGAAGTGGACGGTCCGGAAGCGATCCGGGAGCGGATCCGGCGCAACGCCGCGCTCGGTGCCGACGTCATCAAGGTCATGGCCTCCGGCGGGTCGCTCACCCCGGAGTCGGTGTCCATGCGCGAGGAGCAGTTCGGCGTCGCGGAGCTGAAGCTGATCGTGCGGGAAGCCCGCGACGCGGGACTTCCGGTCGCGGCCCACGCGCACGGGTCGGACTCGCTCGCGGCGGCCACCGAGGCGGGCGTGGACACCATCGAGCACTGCACCTGGATGCGCACCGGCGGCGAGGGCCACGACCGGCGCGACGACGTGGCCCGCGCGATGGTCGAGCGCGGCGTGCGGGCCTGCGTGGCGACACCCGCGAAGTGGCGCGAATTCATGCAGGTCATCGGCCCGGCAAGTGCCCGCAACGTGGTGCAGCGGTTGCGCTGGATGGATGACCTCGGCGTGCCGCTGATCACCGGAACGGACGCCGGAGTCAGCCACCGCTCCGGTTTCGGGGATTTCGTCGAGGCGCTGGAACTCTACGAGCACGTCGGTTTCCCGCTGGAGCGCATCATCGAACTGGCCACCACGGGCAGCGCCACCGGGATCGGCCAGGGCGACCGGATCGGCCGCATCGCCCCCGGCTACGCCGCGGACCTGCTGGTGGTCGAAGGAGATCCGCTCAGCGATCTCGCCGCGTTGCGCGAAATCCGGCTGGTGCTCGCCGCGGGCCGCGTGGTGCCGCTGCCGTAGTCCGGCTCGCTCAGAACGCCAGGTACCCGCCGTCCACGGTGATCGTGTCGGCCGTGTGGAAGGAGCTGGCCGGGCTGGCCAGATACACCGCGAGCGCGCCGAAATCGCCGGGTTCGCCCCAGCGCCCCACCGGCATCCGCGGCAGCACTCGCCGCTGGAACGGCTCCGATTGCAACGCGGGATCGGCCATCGGCGTGCTCACCCAGCCCGGCAGCACGGCGTTCGCGCGGATCTTGTGCCGGGACAGCTCGATCGCGATCGACTTGATCATCGAGATCAGCGCGCCCTTGCTGGCCGCGTACCCCTGCCCGCGCGGCTGCCCCTGCACGGCGGCCAGGCTGGCGGTGCCGACGAGGCTGCCGCCTTCGCCCTGCTCGACCAGCTGCGCGGCCGCGGCCCGCAGGGTCAGGAACGCGCCGTCGACGTTGACGCGGGTGACGCGGTGGAACTCGCTCAGGTCCGTTTCCAGGAACCGCATCCCGGCCCCACCGACGCCGGCGTTCGCGAAGCACGAGTCCAACCGTCCGAAGTGGTCGGTCAGTTGCCGCATCGCATCGGCGACCTGCGCCTCGTCCGAGACGTCGCAGCGCAGCGGAAACACGTCGGTGCCGTGCGCGCGCAGCTGCTCAGCCGCGGTTTCGTTGCGTTCGGCGTTGGTGCCCCACACGCACACGCCCGCGCCCGCCGCGGCCAGCGCATCGGCCATCGCCAGGCCGATCCCGGAGTTGCCGCCGGTCACCAGCGCGACGTGTCCGCTGAGGTCGAACGGCGAGTCAGGCATCGGCGGCCTCCGGGTCGGCGAATTCCGGTGCGCGCCCGGCGAAAACGGCCTGCACCGCCTCGGTCTGGTTGGGGGTGCCGAGCAGCGCGCCCAGCGCGCGTTGCTCGGCGGCGAAGCCCTCTTCGAGGCTCACCTGCCCCGCGGCGTCCAGCAGCTCCTTGGCCCGCCGCACGGCGTGCGGGTTCTTGCCCGCGATCTCGGCGGCGAGAACGCGGGCGGCCGCCGCCGGATCGTCGGCGAGCTTGGTGGCGAGCCCGAGCGAGACCGCCTCCCGGCCGTCGACCTCCCGGCCGGTGAAGGTGAGTTCCTTCGCCACGTCCCGGCCCACGAGTTCCGGCAACACCTGCGTGCCGGTCATGTCCGGTATCAGACCCCACTTGATCTCCATG
>NZ_JAFRFW010000826.1:0-3538 GCF_017434145.1 Saccharopolyspora sp.
ACGCCGCGGACCACGTCGTCGACGGGCAGCACGCGGTGAACGCGAGCTTCCACTACCAGGTCACCGACCCGAACACCGGCGACGCGCTGCCCGGCCCGACGCCGGCGTCGGTGGACGTCGCCTTCCCCGGCCCGGTCGCGCCCTACACCGTGAACGTGCCCTGGAACGGCACTTCCGTGCCCGGCCCGGTCTCGATCAGCGACGTCGCCCCGGCGCAGGGCTGACCGGCACCGGCGCGGACCCGACCCGCACCGCCTGAGCCGGGTACCAGTCTCAGGCGCGGCGGGCAGCGGGCACCCCGGCCGGCGGCGAGCCGGCGGACCGGACCGGCAAGATCCGGGAACCGTTCGGCGCCTACTGGATGTGCCTGCCCGAGATGGAGCGGGCGACCACCAGCTGCTGGATCTGCTCGGTGCCCTCGAAGATGTCGTAGATCTTGGCGTCCCGGTGCATCCGCTCGACGGGGAACTCGCGGGTGTAGCCGTTGCCGCCGAGGATCTGGATCGCGCGCTCGGTCGCCCAGGTGGCGACCCGCCCGGCCTTGAGCTTCGACATCGAGCCCTCACCGGCGGTGAACGGCTCGTCGTTGCGGCCCATCCAGGCCGCCCGCCAGACCAGCAGCCGCGCCGCGTCGATCTCGGTGCGCATGTCGGCGAGGGTGAACGCGATCGACTGGTTGTCGATGATCGGCCGCCCGAAGGTCTCCCGCTGCTTGGCGTACTCCAAGGCGTGCTCGTAGGCGGCGCGCGCGATGCCGAGGGCCTGCGAGCCGACGGTGGGCCGGGACAGCTCGAAGGTCTTCATCGCGGCCTGCCCGCCACCTGCGGCCTTGCCGCCTTCGCGGGCGCGGGCGAGCTTCTCGTCGAGCTTGTCCTTGCCGCCGAGCAGGCAACTGCCGGGCACCCGCACGTCGTCCAGGAAGACGTCGGCGGTGTGCGAGGCGCGCAGGCCGTGCTTCTTGATCTTGCTGGGGGACTCCAGCCCCTTGGTGCCGGGCGGGATCACGAACGCGGCCTGCCCGCGCGAGCCCAGCTCGGAGTCGACGACCGCCTGCACCACGTGCACGTTCGCGATGCCGCCGTTGGTGGCCCACGCCTTCTGGCCGTTGAGCACCCATTCGTCCTTGGCCTCGTCGTAGACCGCGCGGGTGCGCATCGCCGAGACGTCGGAACCGGCGGCGGGCTCGGACGAGCAGAACGCGGCGACCTTCGGGTCGTCGGCGTCGCCGTAGCACTGCGGCACCCACTCGGCCATCTGGTCCGGAGTGCCCGCGGCGAAGATGCCCGCCACCGCCAGCGTGGTGCCGAAGATCGCCATGCCGATGCCGCCGTCGCCCCAGAACAGCTCCTCGTTGGCGATCGGCAGCGACAGACCGGTGTCGTCGGCCCAGAACGTGGCGACCGTCTCGAAGCCGTAGAGGCCGATCTTGGCGGCTTCCTGGATGACCGGCCACGGGGTCTGCTCCCGCTCGTCCCACTCGGCGGCCGCGGGGCGGATGACCTTCTCCGCGAATCCGTGCACCCATTCCCGCAGGTCGCGGTGTTCCTCGCTCAGTTCAAGGGAGAAGCTCATCGATTTCCTTCGCGCGTCGGGCCGGTGGTGTGCGGGTCAGGCCTTGGGGATCTGGAAGAGTTTGGTGAGCCCGGCGGCGAAGCCGACGTCCCCGGCGACCTTCAGCTTGCCGGTCATGAACTGCACCGGAGCGGAGGCGTTGCCGGAGACCAGTTTCAGGAACTCCACCGGCGTGATCATGATCGTGACCCGCGGGTCGTCGTGCTGCGGCTCCTTGTTGACCGTGCAGGTGCCGCCGGTGAGCACGGTTTCGTAGCGCACGGTGTCCGCGTCCTCGGTACCGATGCGCCACCGCACCACCGCCTCGGTGGAGCGCGCCTTCTCGGCCTTGTAGTGCTCGCCCATCCGCCGGAACACCTCGTCGAGCACCTGAACGCGCAGCTCCGGGCGCGCCATGACGGCCTCGACCTGGGCCGCGGAGGCGCGGGAGATGAGCTTGGCGAACTGCTCCGGCCGCAGCGCGCTGAGGTCGGCGGTGCCCTGCTTGGCGTGCTCGGAGGCGGCTGCCAGGAGTTCCACGAACTCCTCGTTGCCGACCTTCTTCGGGTCTGCCTCGGCGAGCGCGCCGATCGGGTCCGGCTGGGACATGGTGACCTCCATTTACCTACTCGCTAGTAAGACTACGCGCGAGTAGGTTAGTGGGCAAGGCATGCGCGTGATCGTTGCTGTTCTAGCCTGATCGGCGCGCGCACGGGCGGTTTTCGGCCGGAACGGCCCGGATGGCCGGTTGGAACGGCCCGAACAGGAGGTGGGATGCAGGCAGCCGGTGGGAGCCAGGCCGACGAGGACGACGGCGACGGGCCGCGGCGCCCGCGCAGCCGGCGGCTGCCGCGGTCGGTGCGGGAACGCCAGATCCTCGACGCCGCCGTCGAGTCCTTCGCGGCGCGCGGCTTCCACCTCGCGTCGATGGACGAGATCTCGGAGTTCGCGGGCATCTCGAAACCGATGATCTACGCGTACCTCGGTTCCAAGGAAGAGCTGTTCATCGCCTGCATCCAGCGCGAGGCGAACCGGTTGATCGAAGCCATCGGCACGGCGGTCGAACCGGACCTGCGCCCGGACGAGCAGCTCTGGCGCGGGCTGCGGGTGTTCTTCGACTACGTGCAGCGCAACCGGGCGAGCTGGACGATCCTGCACCGCCAGGCCGCGACCGGTGGCGAGCCGTTCTCCTCCGAGTTCGCCCAGTGGCGGCAGCAGGCGATGGCGCTGATCTCGACGTTGCTGGCACGTGCGACCGAATCCGCCGCGCAGCCGATGCAGCCGCAGCAGATGGAGCCGTTCGCCGCGGCCCTGGTCGGTGCGGGGGAGTCGCTGCTGGACTGGTGGGTGGAGCATCCCGAGCACACCGCCGACGGCCTGGCCATGCGCCTGATGAACCTGGCGTGGATGGGCTTCGGCGACCTGGTCGAAGGACGTTCCTGGAGCCCGCGGGTCCCGGACCAGCCGGAGTGAGCCGCCGGGCACCGCGGCAAGCCCCGCCCGCAGCCGAGCGGGGCTTGCGCGCCCGCGAAATCAGCGCAACCGGCCCTGCAGGTGCGGCTTGCCGGAGCGGGAGTGCACGGCGAACCGGGCGTCCCGGCCGGGCCGTGCGGTTCCCGTGCCCGGGCCGACCCCCGTGCCTGGGCCGGCCTCGGTGAACTCGACGGTCGAGGGCAGCAGCAGCGGTTTCACGAAGTCGACGTCCACGGTGAACGACTCCGGCAGCCTGCCGTCGAACGCCGCCAGCGCCCGCGCCTTCGTCCACATGCCGTGCGCGATCGCGCGCGGGAAGCCCAGCACCTTCGCCGACCACGGGTGCAGGTGGATCGGGTTGCGATCCCCGGACACCGCCGCATAACGGCGCCCCTGATCGCCGGGGACCCGCCAGGTCGCGGTCGGCGCGCCCGGTTCGACCTCGGCGGCCCGCTCGGCGTGCGGCGCGGAGTCGTCGGGCTTGCCGCGGCGCAGGTAGGTGCTGGTCTCGCTC
>NZ_JAFRFW010000827.1:0-3564 GCF_017434145.1 Saccharopolyspora sp.
CAATCCTCGGCTGCGGCGGCATCCGCGGCGGCCGACTCGGCCGCGGAGTAGGGCTCGGCGCCGAATCGCAACGGCCCCGCGGGCAGCCACGCGCGCTCGTGCTTGAGCCGCAGCTCATCGGGATTCGGCCCGCCACCGCCGGAAACCACCGGCCCGCCACCGGCGGCGAACGCGCTCGCCGGAGCCGACAGCACCGCGACCGCGCCCAGCGCGGCGAACGCGCGCGGCCAGCGTCTGCGACGACCGGGTTCGCGCTGCAGAAGTCTGAAATCGACCATGAGCCACCTTTCGACGTGAAGCGGCAACATGCTCACGTCGGCCCAGTCAGTCGAACTCCGCCGTCCGGAGCAATCCGAGCCGGGTGCCATCACTTTTTTCTGCCATCTTTCGCACACTTCCGGCGGATTCATCGCGCGTTAGGCTGCCCGCCATGCACGGCGAACTGCACGACTTGCTCACCGCGATCGACCACGTCGGAATCGCGGTCACCGACCTCGACGCGGCGATCGAATTCCAGCGCAGCACCTTCGGGCTGGAAGTGACCCACACCGAGCAGAACGAGGACCAAGGGGTCCGGGAGGCGATGCTCGCCGCCCCCGGCGACACCGCCGGCGCCACCCGGATCCAGCTGCTGGCGCCGTTGCGGGCGGACTCGGCGATCGGGAAGTTCCTGGACCGCAACGGTCCAGGACTGCAACAGCTCGCATACCGGGTGACCGATGTGGACGCGGCCTGCGCGGCACTGCGTGCCAGCGGGTTGCGGTTGCTCTACGACGCTCCGCGGCGGGGCACCGAGGACAGCCGGATCAACTTCGTGCACCCGAAGGACGCGGGCGGCGTCCTGGTCGAACTGGTGGAACCGGCGGTCTGACGGCTGCGGCGGCTCCGGTCACGGCCCGGTCGGAAGGCCCGGTCGGAAGGCGCGGTCGGGAAGGCCCGGTCGGCGCTTCACCTCGGCGTCATGGTGCGGGCCGCTCCAGCGCCCGCGCGATGAAGCAGATCTCGCGGTCCAGCTCGTCCTCGTCCCCGTGCCGGGCCACGGCGTGCCGGTGGCTGACCACCCTGGCCAGCAGCAGCGCGGCGGTGTCGACGTCCTCGGCACCGCCACTCGCCGCAGACCCGTCCGACGCGGCAGGCGCCAGCGCGGCCGAGATGACTTCGCGGATCTGGCGCACCACGACGTCGAACCGCTCCTGCAACGCCCGTCGGACCGCGGCGTGCGTGTCCGCTTCGCGCCAGAGCAAGTGGCTCAGCAGCACCGACGACTCGAACCGCCGGTCCAGTTCGGACACCAGCCGGTACAGGCTGCCGGTGACGTCGCCTGCCAGCACGATCCGCGCGGGGTCCAGCTCCTCGTCCGGCAGCCGCTCCACCAGCGCGACGAGCAGGTCCTGCTTGCGGCGGAAGTAGTAGTGGATCAGTCCTTTCGGGACCTGGGCGCGCTCGGCGATCCGCGAGGTCGGGGTGGCGTCGAACCCGGACTCGGCGAACAACTCCCCCGCCGCGGACAGAATCCGCTCACGTGCCGGGCAACGGCACGCACTGTCGGCGACCGCAGCCTCGGCGTGCGGTTCCGCCGCCGGGCCGCAAGCGCACGCCGACGACTGCTCCGGCGCTCCGAGTGCCCATGCCACCGCGTCCTCCAGCGTCGATCAGCCGGTCGATCACCACCGTGCAACGTACCGGCGGTGCCGGAACCGGCCGGAACGCGACCTCCGGACGCGCCCGCTATCGCGCGGCGGCCGCTGCGCTGCCGTGCGCGGCACCGGCCTCCGGCAGGGCGGCGGCGCCGACCGCCACGGCCAGCACCCCGACCACCCAGCAGGTCCAAGCGGCACCCGCGAGACCGGCGAACCCGAGCACCCAGGGCGACAGGAACAGCAGCACGCCCAGCACCATGTGCGCGTATTCGCTGGTCATCGAGCCCGGCATCACCAACGACCACACGGCGCTGAGCACCAGGAGCACGCCCAGCACGAGCATCGCCGAGACCGCGCCGCCGCTGGTGCGGGTCCACAAGGTGGCCAGCAGCAAGTACACGCCCAGCAGCAGCGCCACCCAGTCCTGCCAACGATTCCACGGCCGGACCTGCGCGTTCGCCTTGGTCGCCACGTCGCTCACCTCCACCGCCCGGATGCGCCTGTCGAAGGTCGGGGCACACCGCCGGCGGCGTCCAGGGCCCTTCGGCTCGGTCCAGCCCGGCTTTACCCGGTCCGGTGAGCGACCCCGCGGAAACTCCCCCGTTCCCGCCCACACCTCCCACAACGCGGGTGCCTTCCAGGTAGCGTGGTCGTCATGGGCCTCGCCGACGACCGTGATCTACTCCCGCTGGGTTCGGGATTCGACCTCGTTCGCAAGAACGGATACGACCGCGCTCAGGTCGACGAGCATCTGGAACGGGTCGACGCCGATCTGCGCATCCTCACCTCGGACCGCGACGCGGCCGTCGCCCAGGCCCGGGATGTGTCCAAGCAGCTCGAATCCGCGCGCTCGGAGATCGAGAACCTGCGCGGCCAGGTCGAACGGCTGTCCAAGCCGCCGACGACGCTGGAAGGGCTCAGCGAGCGGTTGCAGCGGATGCTCAAGCTCGCCCAGGACGAGGCGGGCGACATCCGCAGCCGCGCCGAGAAGGACGCCGCCGAGACCCGCAGCCGCTCCGAGTCCGAGGCGGGCGCGCTGCGCACCCGCTACGAGAAGCTGATCGCCGAGGTCGACGAGCGGCGCACCGAGATGGAGACCGAGCACCGCTCGGTGCTGGACAAGGCCAAGGCCGAGGCCGAGCGGATCACCACCGAGGCCGAGCAGAACCGCGTCCGCGCCGACGAGGAGTCCGAGGCCCGCCGGACGCAGGTCGAGGAGGACTTCGAGATCGCGATGGCGGCTCGGCGCACCGAGTCGATGAAGACCCTCGCCGAGCAGGAGGCCACCAGCAAAGCCGACGCGCAGCGCCGCGTCCGCGAGGCCACCGAGGAGGCCAACCGCCGGCTGCGCGAGGGCACCAACGAGGCGCACCGCCGGGTCCGCGAGGCCACCGACGAAGCCAACCGGCTCAACACCGAATCCACCCAGGCGGCCGAGAAGCTGGAGCGGGAGAGCACCGAGGCAGCCGAACGCCGCGAACGGGAGAGCACCGAGGCCGCCGAGAAGCGCGAACGCGAGAGCGTCGAAGCCGCGCAGCAGCGCGAGCAGGAAAGCGTCGAGGCCGCGCAGCGCCGCGAGCGGGAAAGCACCCAGGAAGCCGAGCGCCTGGTCGCCGAGGCCACCGAGAAGGCCAACCGGATGATCCAGGAGTGCACCGACGAGGCGACGCGCCTGGTCGACGACGGCATCCGGGAGAGCGAGCGGCTGGTCCGGGAAGCCCGCGCGGACGCCGAGCGCAGGCTGGTGGCCACCACCGAGGAGGCCCAGCGCCGGCTGACCAAGGCCGATGACCAGGTGCACTCGCTGACCGAGCTGCGGGACACGGTGGCGGCGAAGCTGCGCGACGCCGCGGAACTGCTCGGGCAGACGACGCCGCTGCTGGAGCGGCTGGACCAGGAGGACTCCGAGGAGGCCGCGCTGCGC
>NZ_JAFRFW010000085.1:0-9344 GCF_017434145.1 Saccharopolyspora sp.
CGATCACGTGGTGCTGGTCGGCGGGGCGACGCGGATGCCCGCGGTCGGCGAGCTGATCCGCGAACTCACCGGCGGCAAGGAACCGCACAAGGGCGTCAACCCGGACGAGGTCGTGGCCGTCGGTGCCGCGCTGCAGGCCGGCGTGCTGCGCGGCGACGTCAAGGACGTGCTGCTGCTGGACGTGACCCCGCTGTCCCTGGGCATCGAGACCAAGGGCGGGATCATGACCAAGCTCATCGAGCGCAACACCACGATCCCGACCAAGCGCTCGGAGACCTTCACCACCGCCGACGACAACCAGCCCTCGGTGCAGATCCAGGTCTTCCAGGGTGAGCGCGAGATCGCCGCGCACAACAAGAAGCTCGGCATGTTCGAGCTCACCGGGCTGCCGCCGGCGCCGCGCGGCGAGCCGCAGATCGAGGTCTCGTTCGACATCGACGCCAACGGCATCGTGCACGTCAACGCCAAGGACCACGGCACCGGCAAGGAACAGTCGATGACCATCACCGGCGGCTCGGCGCTGCCGAAGGAGGACATCGACCGGATGGTCGCCGACGCCGAGGCGCACGCCGAGGAGGACAAGAAGCGCCGCGAGGAGGCCGACGCCCGCAACCAGGCCGAGACCCTCGTCTACCAGACCGAGAAGGTGCTCACCGACAACGACGAGAAGTTGCCGGACGAGACCAAGACCAAGGTCCGGACCGCGATCGACGAGGTCAACGAGTCGCTCAAGGGCGAGGACGTCTCCGCCATCCAGTCCGCGGTGGAGAAGCTGGCGACCGAGTCCCAGGCGCTCGGCCAGGCCCTCTACGCCGACACCGGTGCGGACGCGGCCGGTGCCGCGGGTGATGCCGGTGCCGCGGGCGCCGCTGGTGCCGGTGCCACCGCAGGCGGGCAGAGCTCCGGTGCGGACGACGTGGTGGACGCCGAGATCGTCGACGACGAGGACGAAAAGAAGAAGAAGTGACCTCCGAGAGCTCAGGCAACTCCGACCGGCAGCAGGCGCCGCAGGACGGCGAGCAGGAGCCGGTGGTGGTCCGGGACCGGCGGCGGATCGATCCGCAGACCGGGCAACGACGAGCCGGCACCGAGCAGGAACAGGTGGCAGAGAGCATGTCCGGCACGCTGGACGAGGAACTGGCCAAGGTCGCCGATGAGCCAACCGAGGGCGACTCGGCGGCGGCCGGTGAGCAGGACGGCGCCGCCGAGGATGCCGCGGCCGAGGGGTCCGAGGAAGCCGGCCTGCGCAAGCAGGTCGACGAACTCACCCAGGACGTCAAGCGGGTCACGGCGGAGTACGCCAACTACCGCAAGCGGATCGAGCGCGACCGGGAATCGGTGATCAACTCCGCGAAGGCGTCGGTGGCCGAAGACCTGCTCACCGTGCTCGACGACGTGGAGCGGGCCGAGGCGCACGGCGACCTCACCGGCGCGTTCAAGTCGGTGGCCGACAAGCTCGTCGGTTCGCTGACGAACGCGGGCCTGGAGGCGTTCGGCCAGGAAGGCGACGAGTTCGACCCCTCGGTGCACGAGGCGGTCCAGCACGACACTTCCGCCGAGGTCTCCGGGCCGACCGTGACGACCGTGCTCCGGCGCGGGTATCGGTTCGGCGAACGGGTGCTGCGGCCCGCGATGGTCGCGGTCACCGACCACGAGCCGGAGGCCGCGGCACCGCCGGACGACGGCGCCGCCGCGGGCGAGGACACGGCGCAGTGAGATCGCGACCTCGACCGGTCGTCCCCGCCCGGGAACAGCCGGGCGGGGACTCCGGCGAGCCCGCGCGGCTCTGCGTGCGCGCTGCGCTGCGCCCTGCCGCTGCGCTGCGCCCTGCGTCGAGCGCTACGTCGCGCAGGGCGGCGCAGGCCGCAGCGGTACGCGCGGAACCGGACGGGGTCGCAGTGCGCATCCCCGCGATGAACGGTCTTGCACGGAATTGCCGGGGACGGGCCGGTGCGCAGCCGGTCCGTCCGGCTCCGGCCGCTGGTCGGCCCGGCACCGCCCGGTCGGCCGCCGGAACTCCGCCCCGCCCGGTGCGGGGCGGCTCGGCGCAGCGAGACCGGAGCCGGATGGGACACGAGAGGAGGGTCGCCCGGTGAGTGCCAGGGAATGGCTCGACAAGGATTTCTACGGCGAACTGGGCGTCTCGTCCGATGCGTCGGCAGACGAGATCAAGAAGGCGTACCGGAAGCTGGCGCGGGAGAACCACCCCGACGCCAATCCGGGCGACACCAAGGCCGAGACCAAGTTCAAGGCGGTCTCCGAGGCGTACGGCGTGCTGTCCGACCCGGAGAAGCGCAAGCAGTACGACGAGGCCCGCAGGTTGTTCGGCAGCGGCCTCGGCGGCGGGCACGGCGGTTTCGGCGGCTTCGGCACCGGTGCGGGCACCGGCACCACCGGCGGTTTCGACATCGGTGACCTGTTCGGCGGCGGCCGTCCCGGCGGTGGTGCGGGCGGCGGACTCGGTGACCTGTTCGGCGGGCTGTTCGGCAACAGCCGGCGCGGCGGCGGTGCGGGCACCGCGAACCGTCCGCAGCGCGGTTCCGACGTGGAGACCGAGGTGCGCATCGACTTCGCCGAAGCGGTGCGCGGGGCGACGGTGCCGCTGCGGCTGTCCAGCCCGGCCACCTGCCTGACCTGCCACGGGTCCGGCGCTAGGCCGGGGACCCGCGCGCACACCTGCAGCACCTGCTCGGGTGCCGGGCTGGTGACCCGCAACCAGGGCGCGTTCGCGTTCAGCGAGCCCTGCCCGGACTGCCGCGGTCGCGGTCAGATCATCGACCACCCGTGCCCGGACTGCCGCGGCGAAGGCGTGGCCAACCGCAACCGGACGCTGACCGTGCGGATCCCGCAGGGCGTCAACGACGGCCAGCGCATCCGGCTGGCCGGTCAGGGCGAACCGGGCCGCAACGGCGCCGCGGCCGGCGACCTGTTCGTGGTGGTGCACGTGGAGCCGCACAAGTTGTTCGGACGATCCGGTGACGATCTGACGATCACCGCTCCGGTGACCTTCCCCGAGCTGGCGCTCGGCACTACGTTGACCGTGCCGACCCTGGACGGGAAGGTCTCGCTGAAGGTGCAGCCCGGTACCGCCAGCGGGCGGACGCTGCGGGTGCGCGGCAAAGGTGTGGGCAGGAAGTCCGGCGGCAGCGGTGATCTGCTGGTCACCGTGCAGGTCGTCGTTCCGTCCAAACTGGACGATGATGCGACCGAGGCGCTGCAGTCGTACGCGGCGGCCACCGGCGACCACGAGCCGCGTGCGGAGTGGGACGAGCAGCTCGGGAGGTAGGCATGGGTGACGGTCGGCGCGGCGCGAAGTTCAACATGACGGTCGGCTTCCCGCCCGGAGCCACCGAGGACAGCCCGATCTTCGTGATCTCCGTGGCCGCCGAACTGTCCGGCCTGCATGCCCAGACGCTGCGCAGCTACGACCGGCTCGGCCTGGTATCGCCGGGGCGCACCCCGGCGGGCGGGCGCCGCTACTCGGCCCGCGACATCGCGCTGCTGCGCGAGGTGCAGCGGCTGTCCCAGGAGGAAGGCGTCAACCTCGCCGGGATCAAGCGCATCATCGAGCTCGAGAACGAGGTCGACGCGCTGCGGGACAAGGTGCAGGGCTTGATGGACGAGCTGACCGCGGCTTACGCGGCCGCGGAGCAGACCGCGGCGCAGGTGCACGCCTCCTACCGCCGCGATCTCGTCCCGGTCCGGCAGGAGACCGCGCTGGTGGTGTGGCAACCCCAGGGCGAGCAGAGCCTGCGCGGTCAGCGGCGCAACCGCCGCTGACCGGCTCAGTCCAGGGTGAACGGGTCGTAGTGGATCCGGTCCAGCGGCGTTCCCGCGACCAGCAGCTTCGACACCGTCGCCCGGATCATGGCCGGTGAGCCGCTGACGAACACCTCGCGGTCCTCCCACGAACCGTGCCCGGCCACCACGTCGGCCAGCGTGCCGTGTTCGGCGCCCGTCGCCGACGGGTCGTCCTCCAGCACCGGCGTGACCGAGAACCACGGGTTCGTCATCGCCACCCGCTGCAGGTTCTCCAGGTCGTAGAGGTCGTCCCGGGTGCGGCCGCCGTAGAACAGCCGCACGTCCGGGTTCTGCCCGTACTGCGCCAGTTCCTCGATGACCGACCGCATCGGTGCCAGCCCGGTGCCGCCCGCGATCATCAGCACGTCCGGTCCTTCTTCGCGGTCGACCTGCAGCTGCCCCATCGGCGCGCCGATCCGCCACTCGTCGCCGAGCTGCGCGTGCCCCACCAGCGCCCGGCTCACCCAGCCCCCGTCCACGGCGCGGACGTGGAACTCCAGCACGCCGTCCTCGGCCGGAGCGTTGGCGGGCGTGAGGTAGCGCCACAGGCGCGGCCGCTGCGGCACCTCGACGCTGACGTACTGGCCAGGCTGGTACGGCACCGGGTGGTCGGTGCGCACTCGGATGATCGCCACGTCCCAGCCCAGCCGCTGGTGGTCGACGACCTCCCCCTCGTACCAGGCGGGGCCCTCGTCCTCGGCGGCCGCTTCGATCATCGCCGAGGCCATCACGGTGTAGCCCTCGGCCCAGGCGCGTTCCACCGTCTCGGTCCAGCTGTCCCCGGCGAACTTCTTGATCGCCGCCAGCAGTGCGGTGCCCACCGCCTCGTAATGCGCGGACACGACGCCGAACTTGCGGTGGTCGCGGCCGAGCTGGTGCAGGAACGGCCGCAGGTCGTCCGGCCTGTCGATCATCTGGATGATGTGCACCAGCGCCCGCATCAACCGGCTGCGCTGCACCTGCATGTTGACCGAGAACAGCTCGCGGGTGTTCGGGGCCAGGCTGAACAGCATCCCGTAGAAGAACTGCGCGACCTCGTCCGAACGCGGTTCCACGACGGCCCAGGTCTCCCGGATCAGGTGGACCATCTGGCTCGCGCGGGAGTCCGTCGGCCGGTTCGGGCGCGGTCCCGGGCTCAGTACGGCGTTCGCTGTCATTGGGTCGCGGTCTCCACGTTGGCCGAAGGCATCCGGACATTATCCGCACCGGTGCTGATTTGGCGTCCCCGGCTCGGCACCTTAACGCGTGGCCGTGCGCACTTATCCAGCGCGGTTTGCACTCGACATGTCGATCGTGCCGGCGACGAACGGGGTGATCCTGCATCTGCCGGTGTGGGGCTGGTGCGCCTCGTGGCACTGTGCGCATGTCCCCTTTCCGACCGTGCTGATTCTGCTGCGGCACCGACGATGCCGACTTCGCCGCGAAGTGCGAGCGCCGAGCGGGCCCGTTCCACTCAGCCCGGCACAGCCCGTGTCGGGACACCCCCGGGCGAGGTGCAACACAGCACGAGCGGGACACTGACGGTGCTTGGGAACTGCGGACAGTGCAGGACGGCGGGCGGAGACAGCCGTGATCGATCGGATCGAAGCACCGGTGGAGAACCTCGGTGGGACCGGCGACGGCGAGCGTCGCGGCGCGGCCGAAGCGGTGGAGCGCGAGCTGGTGATGATGTTCCGGCGCGCGCGGAACTTCTCCATGACGGTGGCGGCGCAGGTGCACCCGGACCTGGACCCGGCCTCCTACAGCCTGCTGCTGATGGTCGACGACGCCGGATCGTTGCGCGGGATGGACGTCGCGGACCGCACCGGGCTGGACAAGTCCACGGTCAGCAGGCAGATCGCGACGCTGGTGGAGCTGGATCTGCTGGAGCGGGTGCCGGATCCGGACGACGGCCGGGCGCGGCGCATCCAGTTGTCCGCCTCCGGCCGGTCGCGGCTGGCGAACGTCCGCGAGCAGCGGCGCAAGCACCTGCACGGCGAGTTCGCGCACTGGTCCACCGCCGACCTCAAGGACCTGTCCCGGCTGCTTTCCCAGCTCAACACCATGTTCTGAGGCTTCCTGCGGCGCGCCCGGACGTTCGCGGGCGGCGCCTGTTCCCGAACGGCCGAACCCGGCCGGTTCGGTGATCGGCACGACCGTACAAGTTGCTCCTGTTGGCCGTAGTGGCGACCGCCACTGGCAAATAACTTGCCTAAAGCAACTAACGGCCCATATAGTTGCGTGCAGCAACTAAAGGACTGGGTTTATGGGACCAACACCTGAATCGTGCGGAGCACTGCTGCGGCCGCTGCGCGCCCTGATCGGCCTCAAGCAGATCGCGGTGCAAACGCTCAACCAGCACGTCCACACCGACCTGCCCTACGCCGCCACCGGTCTGCTCGGAGAGCTCGTGCACTGCGGGGAATCCCGGGCTTCCGAACTCGCCGCGCACCGCGTCGTCGACGCGTCCGTGGTCAGCAGACAGGTGTCCCAGCTCGAGCAGGCCGGCCTGATCACCCGC
Source organism: Saccharopolyspora sp. (assembly GCF_017434145.1). Classification (NCBI taxonomy): domain Bacteria; kingdom Bacillati; phylum Actinomycetota; class Actinomycetes; order Pseudonocardiales; family Pseudonocardiaceae; genus Saccharopolyspora; species Saccharopolyspora sp. The sequence continues at coordinate 6,302 of NZ_JAFRFW010000085.1, forward strand.
CGCGCCGACCCGCAGGACCGCCGCGTCGCGCTGCTGCGGGCGACTCCCGAGGGCGAGCAGGCGCTGGCCCGCATCGAACGCGGCCGCGCCGAGTGGCTCAGCACCGCCCTGCAGGACTGGGACGAGCAGCAGGTCCGCGAGCTGGCCGGACTGCTCGACAGCTGCGTCGCCGACATCCGGGCCGCGGCGCTGCCGCCGGCACCGCAGGCGACCCCGGCACCGCAGCCGACCGAGCACCAGACCGGCACCCACCCCGGCCCGCCCGCGCAGAAAGGAACCAGATGACCCGCTCGACGATCGGCGAAGCCGCGCCGACGAGCTCACCAGCACCGCCAAGCGGTCGGCACCAGCGGGCCGAGGACACGCTGACCAGCGACTCGCCGATGACCCATCGGCAGATCCTGGAGGCGATGTCCGGGCTCATGCTCGCGCTGCTGGTCGCGATCCTGAGCTCGACGATCGTGTCCAACGCCCTGCCGCGCATCCTGGCAGACCTGGGCGGCAGCCAGAGCCAGTACACCTGGGTGGTCACCGCGATGCTGCTGACCTCCACGGCCTCCACCCCGATCTGGGGCAAGCTCTCCGACCTGTTCAGCAAGAAGTTGCTGTACCAGATCGCGATCACCATCTTCACCCTCGGATCGGTGCTGGGCGGGTTCGCGCAGTCGATGCCGATGCTGATCGGGTTCCGCGCGGTGCAGGGCATCGGCATGGGCGGTCTGCAGGCGCTGATCCAGGTCGTGATCGCGGCGATGGTCTCGCCGCGCGAACGCGGCCGCTACAGCGGCTACATCGGCGCCACGTTCGCCGTCGCCACCGTCAGCGGGCCGCTGGCCGGCGGCTTGATCGTGGACTCGCCGCTCGGCTGGCGCTGGTGCTTCTGGGTGACGGTGCCGATCGCGGTGATCGCGTTCATCGTGCTCGGCCGCACGCTGAAGCTGCCGGTGATCAAGCGCGACGTGCACATCGACTGGTTCGGCGCGTTGTTCCTGGTCGGTGGTGTGAGCCTGCTGCTGATCTGGGTTTCGCTGGCGGGCAAGCAGTTCCCGTGGGCATCGCCGGAGACCGCGGGCTTCGTCGGTGGCGGCGTGCTGGCGCTGATCATCGCGTTGATCATCGAATCGAAGGTGCGCGAGCCGATCGTGCCGCTGGGCATGTTCCGCAACCGGGCGATCACGCTGGCGACCATCGGCACCGTCGCGGTCGGCACCGCCATGTTCGGCGGTTCGGTGTTCCTCGGCCAGTACTTCCAGATCGCGCGCAGCTACACGCCCACCTACGCCGGGTTGATGACGCTGCCGATGGTGCTGGGGCTGTTCGTTTCCTCCACCGTCTCCGGGCAGATCATCTCGCGGGGCAGCGGCAAGGTGAAGCCGTTCCTGGTCTTCGGCTCGCTGATGCTGATCGCGGGCACGGGGCTGCTGTCGACCATGGACCACACCACCAACCTGGTCCTGGTCGGCGTGTACCTGGCGATGATGGGCATCGGTGTCGGCTCGCTGATGCAGAACCTGGTGCTGACGGTGCAGAACGTCACCGCCAGCGCGGACATGGGTTCGGTGACCTCGGTGGTCACGTTCTTCCGCACGCTGGGCGGCTCGGCCGGGGTGTCGGTGCTCGGCGCGGTGCTGGCCACGCGGGTCAGCGAATACGTCAACGAGGGCCTGGCCGCGATGGGCGTCCCGGTGGGGGCCGGTGGTGCCTCCGCGGGCGGCGGTTCGCTGGACGTCGGTGCGCTGCCCGGCCCGATGCAGGAGATCGTGCGTTCGGCCTACGGAGATGCGATCGGGGACATCTTCTTCGTCTCCGCCTGCATCTCGGTGGTGACGCTGCTGGCCGTGCTTTTCATCAAGGAGGTTCCACTGCGCAGGACGATCGGAACGCAGGACGACGTGCGCGGCGAAGCTGTGGACAGCCCTCTCGAGGTTGTGGACAACTCCGTGGGGACGGAGACCGCGCCGATCACTCGCCAGAGTGATTCCGCGCAGCTTGCGGGCGTGCGGGCAGCGGTCCCGAGGCCCGCTGACGAGCCTGTGGGCAACTCTGTGGGCAACTATTCCCACGCCTGGTCAACCGGACCTCGATCCGGTGGCGTCGAGGCGAACGGCAGCTATCTCTCCGGTGATCTCGCGAGTGCCGGAGCGGGTACCGGCGGGCTGTTCGTGCACGGCACCGCGCAGGATTCGACTGGCGCCGCGGTCACCGGTGTGGTGCTGACCCTCGCCGACGCGCAGGGCAGGCAGGTCGAACGGACCCGCACCACCGCGGACGGCGACTACCGGCTGACCGTCGCCACCGGCGGCACCTACGTGCTGATCGCCTCGGCGGGCAACTACCAGCCCACCGCGTCGATGGTCGTGGTCGGCGACCGGCCGGTGCGGCACGACGTGCGGATGTTCGGCTCCGGCACGGTCGACGGCGTGGTGCGGTCCGGGGATCTGGTGGTCGCGGGAGCGACGGTGGTGCTCACCGACGTGCGCGGTGAGGTCGTGGACTCCCTGCGGGCCGGGGACGACGGAGCCTTCCGGTTCGGTGACCTCGTCGGCGGTTCCTACGCGCTGACCGCCACCGCCGACGGCTTCCGCCCGATGGCCACCCCGGTCACCGTCGCCGACGGCCAGCGCACGTCGATCGACGTGGCACTGCCATCGGCGGCCGCGCTCACCGGCGTGGTGCGCTCGGCGAACCTCGGGCTGCCGGTGCCGGACGCGCGGGTGACGTTGCTCGACGCGTCGGGCGAGGTGGTGCTGGCGACGACCACCGACGGCGACGGCAACTACACCTTCACCGACCTCGCGGACGGGGACTACACCGTGATCGCCACCGGGTACCCGCCGGTCGCGACCCCGCTGCGGCTGGACGGGCAACGCGCCACGCACGACGTGGAGTTGGGGTACTGAGGATGACGGCGGTACACGAAGGGAGCGGGAACGCGGTGGACGGCAAGTCCGGGGCCGTGACGGCGACGGTGCGCACCGGGGACGGCTGGCCCGTCCCGGAGGCGGCGCTGACCGTCATCGACGGCGGCGGCGCGCAGATCGCC
>NZ_JAFRFW010000828.1:0-1756 GCF_017434145.1 Saccharopolyspora sp.
GGAACCCGGCGATCAGCGAGTTGTCGCGGGCCGGTGACTGGCGGGCCGACCAGTGCCCGTTGCCGGGCAGCACCTCCAGGCGCGCGCCCGGGACCCGCCGGGCTGCTGCGGCGGTGTGCTCCGGTTTCACCCCGACGTCGCGGTCGCCCTGGATGACCAGCGCCGGGCAGCGGATCTCGGGCAGGCGGTCGCGCAGGTCCACGTTCATCGCGCGCAGGCCGATCGAGGCGTTCTGCCAATCCGAGGCGCCGGCGCCGTTGGCCAGCACTTCCCGGTGGATCTCGGTGACCACGTCGTCGAAGTCGGCGACCGGCCCGGCGAACAGCGCCCGCCTGGCGAACCAGGCGACCATCGCCCGGTGCCGGAACAGCAGGCCGGACAGGCGGGACGTGAGCGGGGCCAGCTTGGCGGTCAACCACAGCAGCTGGTGCAGACCGGGCGGGAACGACAGGACACCGCCCGGTGCCAGCGCGACCAGCCGCCGCACCCGCTCCGGGTGCTCGATGGCGTAGGCCAGCGTCAGCGCCCCGCCCTGGGACAGTCCGACCAGACTCGCGTCGTCGAGTCCGAAGTGGTCGAGCACGGCGCCGATGCAGCGCAGCATCACGTCGTGGTCGGCGGGTCCGCGCCACGGCCTGCTCGCGCCCTGCTTGGGCCAGTCCAGGGCGAAGACCCGGTGCTGGGTCGCGAGCGCGGGAATGAGGTGCCGCCAGCTCAGCAGCGCGTTGTCCAGCCCGGCGCCGCTGAGCAGCAGGACCGGACTACCGCTCTGCCCGGCGCTGAGGACGCGCAGGCTGCCCTCGGGAAGGTCGATGAAGGTGCTCCGGTGCATCAGGTCCCCCGTTCACCGCGGATCATTCCGCCGGACTCCCAAGTTGCTCCTGCACGCGATCGAGCAGGTGCAGCTGCGCCCGGCGGGTCGCCCCGTCGTCGCGCGCGGCCGCGGTCCGATCCAACCCGCTTTCGACCATGTCGGTGATCACGTCCAGGACGGGTTCCAGCCGATCGTCGCTGAGCCCGCCCACCAGCGGGCCGATGGAGAACACGCCGACGGTGAGCGCGCTGAGGGCGATCGAGACGTCCGCCGGGTCGACGTCGCCGCGAACGGCCCCGGCGCGCTGCAACTCGTCGAGGTAGCGCGTGACCCACGCGACGCGCGCTGCGTAGCGGTCGTCCGTGCGGTCGCGGATGTAGCTGCCGAGCACGTCGGTGTCGGCTTGCAGGAATGCGCGCGCTAGCGGGTCCCGGAGCAGCGCGCGGATGCCGAACCGGTATGCCGCGGCCAGCCCCACCGGTCCGCTGCTGCCTTCGACCCCGGCGCGCACTTCGGCGAGCATCCGCTGCGAGTTGCGCACCAGCAGTGCGTCCAGCACCGCGCCCTTGCTCGGGAATTCCCGGTACACCGCGCCCTTGGCGATGCCGGATCGCGCCGAGATCTCCGCGATGCTCGTGCGGTCGTAGCCGTTCGCGCAGAACAGCTCCTCGGCGCGGTCGAGGATGACCGAGGCGCGGTGCGGGATCAGCGGTCTGGGCAACGGGGTCTCCTCCCGAACGGTAATGACCAATATGCATGTTTCGGTCACTACGGCGCAAGGGCGCGTCGATACGAGGTCGGCGTGCGGCAGGGCCCGAAGCTTCGTCCTACGCCTAGTAGGGTCTGCTCGGCGGAGCCGTTGCGCCGCAAGGCATCGCCTGGGCGCACGCGGTGATACCCGGCGGCGCGGGCCGGGCACGACGCTCGCGCGTGGCCGTACCC
>NZ_JAFRFW010000829.1:0-5227 GCF_017434145.1 Saccharopolyspora sp.
ATACCGAGCACCCGGAACCCGAGCGGCCGGAGCCCGAGCGGCCGGAAGCCGGACGAAGGAGGCGCGGGCCGACCGAGCCCAGGCGGGCGGAACCTCGGCCGGAACCCGGGCGAACGGGAACCGGAAAGCCGGAGTCGCTGCCGAAGCGGCAGCCAGGCGCCTCGGACTGGTCGAAGCAGCGGGAGCTGCGCGAGGCGCGGCGGCGGAAGGCGAACTCGACCGGTCACGCCGACACCCCGTCTTCCTCGGACACACCGGCCACCGACTAGGCGAGTGCGGCCGATCCGACGGAAGTGCCGACGCTGCCCGCCACAGCGCGGAGCATCGCACCGTCACGTGCGGATTCGACGCAAAAAGCCCGCCAGTGGCCGGAAATGCTGCTCGATCGCGAACCCGGCGCCGCCCGCTCGCCCGGCAACTCGACCGGCGCAAGAAGAGGTCGGCGCTCGCAGGCGCGGCAACCGATCGAACCGCAGCGAACGGACCAGGGGAACGCAGCCGGATTCGCAGCGGAAGTGACCGCGGCACCGGCTCGGCTCATCCCACGCTGGCGCGCGCACGCCGACGAAAGCGGGCTCGCCGACCAGTGCTCGGAAGCCCGCGGCTCCGCGCGCTGCGGGCTCAACGAGCGGTGAGCTCCAAGTCCGCCGCCTTCAGCACGGTCAGGTCCGCGGGCAGCGCGTCGTTGTCCGCGGCCAGCCGGGAAGCCTGCCTGCCGGTCATGTCCTCGAAGACCTTGCGCGCGGTGCGGCCGTTGCCGAACGTGCCGTCCTTCGGGATCGCCTCGAAGTAGTCCAGCAGTGCCTGCACGGCCTCCGCATCGAGCTGGTAGTCGTGCTTGCGGCACTGCGTTTCGACGATCGTGACCAGTTCGTCCGGGCTGTAGTTGGCGAACTCGATGGTGCGGCTGAACCGGGATTCCATGCCGGGGTTCGCGCGCAGGAAATCCTCCATCTCCTTGGAATAGCCCGCGGCGATCACCACGACGTCGTCGCGGTGGTCCTCCATCAGCTTGACCAGCGTGTCGATGGCTTCCTTGCCGAAATCCGGCCCGGTACCGCCGCTGCCTGCGCTGAGCGCGTAAGCCTCGTCGATGAACAGCACCCCGCCGAGCGCGGTGTTGAACGCCTCGGTCGTCTTGATCGCGGTGCCGCCGATGATCTGCGCGACCAGGTCCGCGCGGGAAACCTCGATCAGGTGGCCCACGCGGAGCACGCCGAGCTCGGCGAGGATCTCGCCGTAGAGCCGGGCGACGGTGGTCTTGCCGGTGCCGGGAGAGCCCGCGAACACCAGGTGCCGCGCCATCGGCGGTGCGGACAGGCCCGCGTCCACCCGCCGCTTGGCCATCTTGTTCAGGTTGACCAGCGAGGTCACTTCCTTCTTGACGCCCTCCAGGCCGACCAGGCGATTCAGCTCGCCCAGCGGGTCGGAAGCGCTCGGGGCCTTCTCGCGGGCCTGCGGCGCGGGCTGTTCGGCGGGTTGTTCGGTGGTCGCCGCCGCCGAGCTCCCGTAGGCGTCCTGCGCGCCGTTGCCGCCGCTGATCAGGTCCTGCACCGTGATCTCCGCGGCGGGGCGCAGCTGCCGGACTCCGCTGCCCCGGTTGTCCCGGACCGTGCAGCCGATCAGCTTCACCGGCTCCTCGGTTTCCAGCAGGACGCCGTCCGCGCCGCCACCGGTGAACTCCGATTCGGACACCGTCCCGGACGCGCCCGCTGCGACCCGGCAGCCCATGCCGCGGCTGCCGTGCACCCGGCAGCGCTGCAACGACAGGTCCGAACCGGAGCCCGCCAGCACGCCGTCGCCGCCCGCTTCGGTGATGTCGCAGTCGTTGAGCAGCAGCGCCGCCTCGTTGATCGAGACGCCCGCCGCGCCGGAACGGCTCAGGCTCAGCCCCGAGATCGAGGGCCGCGCGCCATTGCTGACCTGCACGCCTTCCGTGCCGGTCCGGTCGATCTCCACGTTCTCCAGCCGCCCGCGGGCGGCGCCGTCCACCACGATCGCCGCGCCGTCGCTGCCGATCACCCGCAGCCTGCGGAAGAACGGGTCGGAGCCATCCTCGATGAGCAGCCCGCCGGTGCAGCTGGAGACCTCGGTCCCGTCGAACTCGGCGGTGCTGCGCTCGGTGAGCCCGACGCCGACACCATCCACATCGGACACATCGCAGCCGGTGACCGCGCCGGAGGAACGGCCCGCGAAGTGCAGCCCGCGCCCGCGCGCACCCTGCACGCGGCAGGAGCGCAGCACCGGCGCGCAACCTTCCGCCACGTACATGCCTTCCGCACCGACCCGTTCGACGCCGCACTCCTCCAGCTGCACCGACTGCGGGCTCGCCAGGTAGAAGCCGATGCCGCGGCAGTCGGACACGGTCAGCCGGCTCGCGTTGAGCTGCGCCTGCTGCTCAACCGCGATGGCCGGTTTGGCCACTCCGGACACGGTGGTGTCCGCGACGGAGATCCGGCCGTGGCCGTTCAGGCAAATCCCGTTGCCCGCGGCCTCCCGCACCGCGCAGGCCCGCACGGTCAGGTCCCCGCTCTCGGCCACGACGACCGCGGACGTGCCCAGTTGCAGCAATTCGCAGGAATCCAGCACACCACCCTGCGCGGAGGTGACCACCACGCCCGCGCCGACCTGGTTGCGGACCTTGCACTCGCGCATCAGCACGCTGCCGGTGTCCCGCGCGTAGATCGCGGCCCAGCCGCTGGAACCGACCTCGCACTCGGTCAGCGAAAGCTGCCCCGTGGTCGCCAGCACCGCCGGGTTCTCGCCGTCGACGGCGTCCACGGTGATCCCGGACAGCGCGGCCGAATCGGCGGCCAGTGCGACCGCGACGCCCTTCTGCGCGGCGATCCGGACGGTGCCCGGACCTTCCTCGGCGGTGATGGTGATCGCCTTGGTCAGCACCAGGTTCTCGGTGTAGCGGCCGGGCCCCACCACGATCACCGCGCCATCGGAGGCGCTTTCGACGGCGTCGCCGATGCTGCGATGGCCCTGGCCGATGCCTTGGGTGACCATGATGACGTTCTGGCTCACGTTCGGCGTTCCTCCGTACTCACCGCACGACCGCAATCTGCGCCGATCTCAACGTACCCGCGGCGTGATGATCATCGGCACGCCCGGTACCGGAACGCGGGATCCGCTCACCAGCTGCGCGCTGCCGTGCCGCTCGACGCGCCGCTTCGGGGTTCGCATTCGCGTCGACTCCGTCAGTCATAACCCGTTCTTCCGCGGCGGAGTTCCCGGCGCCGCTGCCGGCGACCGAATGTGGGGACTTCCTTCATGGATCGGCCCCGGACGCCATCCCGGCGCGATGGGCTCCGCCACGCAGGATCCGGCAGCGGAGTCGACTCTAGGTGCTCACGGTGCGGATTTCGCCTTGCACGGCCGGGTCCGGGTCGGCCGAGAAGCGGCGGAACGCGTCTGCGTCGAGCCGCATCGAGGCGGGCGAATTGGGGTTCAGCAGCACATCGACCCCGCTCTCCGGCAACGCATCGGCGATCTCGTGCATGTCGGTGGCCCGCCAGCCGTCCGCCTGCACCAGGTCGCGGTGCAGCGTCGCCGTTGCCACCAGCACCGAGGGCTTGCCGTCCGGCGCTTCGGCGACGAGCGCGACACCGTCGGCGTCCAGCGCGATCTCCAGCGAGGTGTCCTCCAGCACCGACATCAGCTCGTCCGCGCCGCGGCCGTCCCGCACGAGCATCCGCAGCACCGCGTCCACCGGGTCGGTCGGCGAGTCGGGCGTGGCGGGCTCGTAGGCCGGGTTCGCCCGGAACCGGCCCCACGAACCGTCCGCCCAGGTGGCCCAGCCGCCGAGCACGCGCTCGGGCGGCGGGTCCTCCCCGAATTCCGGGGCCCATTCGGTGTCGGTCAGCAGCAGCCAGTCGGTCGGGCCCGGATCGTCCGCGTTCTCCTGCTGGTCCTGGACGTGCTGGCCGGGATCTTCACTCATCGGTCGGCTTCCCATCCGTTCCGGCTCCCACCTGCCAGCCCAGCATCCGCAGGTCTTCCGCGGCCGCGGTGGGCAGGCTGGTGCGCGCGTTCGTGAGTTGCTGCTCCGTCGGCTTGCGCGCGGATCTGACGAACGCCGCGACCAGGCGCACCGAGCCGGGACTGCCCGGGTTGAACAGCACGTCGATGCCCTCCGGCAACATGTCGGTGAGCTGCTCGATGCCGACGTGCCGCCACGAACCGACCTTCGGCGAATCCAGCCGGTGGGCAGGCGAAGTCGCCACCAGCAGGCAGTCGACCTCGTCCGGGGACGGCACGATCAGCGGCCCGCCGCCGGGACCGAGCGCCACCTCGTACTCGCTGTCGCGCAGCAGCAGCCGTGCCTGGTCCGGTTCGGCGCGGCGCACGATCAGCATCCGGAACAGCGCGTCCAGCGGGTCCGCCGGAGCGTCCGGGTCGCTGGGTTCGTAGTCGGGATTGGCGCGGAAGCGGCCCAGTTCGCCGTTCTCGTCCACCGGCCACAGGCCCATGATCGAGGCGACGGGCGGTTCCGTCTCGTCCGCAGTGGGCATCCACTGCGGATCCATCAGCAGATACCAGTTCCCCTCACCGGTGACCTCGGACGGCATCGGGACTCCTTCCGGCCGGGTCAGGCCGACGGGTCGAGCAGGTGGCGCAGCGCGCGGTGCGTGCTGACCGCGTCCAACTGCTCCGGTGGGCGTCCGGCGGCACGGATGTGCGCGAAGAACTGCTCGTCCGGGGCCAAGCCGTACTCCTCCAGGTAGTAGCTGACCGCGTCCGGCCACAACCACACTCCGTCAGTGCGGTAGGTCGTCGGCACGACCTGGCCGCGGTCGGGCCGCACCACGTCGTCCATTGTGGCGGCGGTGCTCAGCAGCACTTCACCCGCCCGCAGGTAATCCAGCACGCGCTGGAGCTCGTCCTGATCGGTGAGCTGCGGGTGATCCTGGTCGAACTGCGGCCGGCCGTCCGGGTCGACGCGGTCGAAGACCCGCGCCACGGACAGCTCGGGCGGTTCGGTCGCCGCCCACACCAGTGCGCCGTTGGCACGGGCCGCGCGCTGGTAACCGGGCACCTCATCGGTGCCGACGACCTCGATGCGAGGTGTGCCGGGGTGCTCGGCCAGCGCGCCGTGCAGCTCGGCGCTCAGGGCGGGGAGGCCGTCATCGGCTTCCACCACGTGCACCGGCAGCGGTGTGCCGCCGTCGCGGAACGGCGTGCGCCAGGACAGCCAGAGTCCGCGCGCGGCGGAGTTGCCGGA
>NZ_JAFRFW010000830.1:0-3473 GCF_017434145.1 Saccharopolyspora sp.
CACCGAGCCGGGCAGGTGCTCGAGGCCGATGACGCTGCCGGTGGCCGACGCGGCGGCGGTGCGCACCGCGAGTTTCAGCTCGGCGATGTTGCCCGGCCAGGTGTGCTCGTGCAAGGCGGCCGTGGCCCGCTCCGACCAGCGGATACCGGCCGGTGTCACAGCGGCGACCAGCTGGTCGAGTTCGTCGCCGCGCAGTTGCAGCGGCGGCAGTTCCAGCACCGTGGCTTCGAGCGCGTCGAGCAGGCGGGTCAGGTGTGCGGTGTCGTCGGCGCGTTCGGCGGTGATGGTGCCGAGCACCGGCGCGGGCGGGCCGGTCAGCGCCGTGGTGAGCGCGTCGGCCTGTTCCGCCGAGAGCGCTTGCAGGTGGGTGAGCACCAGTGCACGTCCGGTGTCGGCCGCCCGGCGCACACCGGCGGGCAGTTCCCGGAAGGTGGCGGTTGCGCAGTCGAGCACGTCGTACGGGTGCCCGGCGGTGATCAGCCGGTCGGTGAGCACGTACTGCTTGCCGGTCCCGGCCGCGCCGCGCACGACCACGGCGCCGGGTTCACAGAGCAGCCGTCCTACCGCGGCGGCAACGCGCTGCTGCGCGGTCGCGGCGGCCGATGGCCGGTGCTTGTGCTGGTCGAGCACCAGCACCGCGCCGGAGATCCGCGGGCCTTCGGCGATCGTTTTGAGCTGGGCGGTGCGGGCGTCGAGTTCGGGGATGTGCAGCGGGCCGCCCTGCTCGGCCGCGTCCAGGACGCGCTGCCACAGCCGGTGGTGGTCGACGTCGATGCCGGCTGCGGCGTCGTTCTTGATGAGCACCTCCGGGCCGAGGGTGATCACCGGTGTGGTTGCCCGGGCGTGCTGCAGGAACGCGTCGAACAGTGCGCGCTCGCGGTTGCCCGCGGCGTGCAGGAGCGCTTGCTGCACTTCGCGGGCGAGTGCGAGCAGCGCCGGTTGCAGCCGTTCGTTGGCGTCGGCGGCGCGGCAGGTGATGTTGACCCCGCCGACGACGCGGCGGGTCAGCGGGTGCGTGACCGGTGCGGCGACGCAGGTGAAGCGGTGGAACGGTGCCTTGAAGTGCTCCCCGCCGCGCACGGTGGTGACCCGGCGGCTTTCCAGCGAGGTGCCCAGGCCGTTGGTGCCGGCGTGCTCCTCGCCGAAGCTGAAACCTTCGACGATGGCCATCTCGTCGAGTTCGCGCCGCAACGCGCGGTCGGAGACGCAGCGCCACAGCACTCGGCCACCCGAGTCGGTGATCACCAGTGAGGTGCCGGTGCCGACGAGCAGATCGGCCAGGCGGGTCAGCACCGGGATGGCCGACCGGGCGAAGCGGGTGTCCACGGCCGGCTGCTGCCACGGCAGATCCACGTGCTCGGGGTCGACGCCGGACAGTTGTGATCGTCGCCAGGAGGTGAGGATCTCCGGGCGGACCCCTGCCGACTCCTCCCCCTGCTGGAACTGTTCCCAAGCGGTGCGCATCGGGCGATGTCCTTCCGTGCGGCGCCGTTGCCGACCGGCCCGCGCACCGGCCACACCAGGTAGCCGTCAAATTTTTGAACACCGGGGCCGGGCGTGACGCAGCTTACGTTCGCAGGTGGCTCGGACACCACAGCCTGAATGAGGAGGCACGACATGGACCGGCTGCGCTTCGGCACTTTCCTGGCCCCGTTCCACCCGGCCGGGCAGAACCCGACGCTGGCGCTGCAGCGGGATCTGGAACTCATCGAGCACCTCGACCGGTGCGGCTACGACGAGGCGTGGATCGGTGAACACCATTCGGCGGGCACCGAGCTGATCGCCTCGCCGGAGATCTTCATCGCCGCGGCGGCCGAACGCACCCGGCGGATCAAGCTCGGCACCGGCGTCACGTCGATCTCGTACCACAACCCGCTGTGGGTGGCCGAGCGGATGGTGCTGCTGGACCACCTCACCCGGGGCCGCACGATGCTCGGCTGCGGGCCGGGATCGCTGCCGACCGACTCGATGATGCTCGGGCTGACCCCGACCGACACGCGCGAACTGCTCGAAGTCGACCTGGACATCATCATGCGGCTGCTGCGCGGCGAAACGGTCACCGAACGCACCCGCACCCACGAGCTGGTCGACGCGAAGCTGCACCTGCGGCCCTACACCGAACCGTGCTTCGACGTGGCCGTGGCCGGAGTCGCCTCCCCGACCGGGCCGCGCATGGCGGGCAGCCACGGCGTGGGGCTGCTCTCGATCGGGGCGACGCTGAGCAAGGACGGGTTCGACGCGCTGGCGCACCACTGGAACGTCGTCGAAGAACGCGCCGCGCACTACGGGCAGCAGGTCTCGCGGCAGGACTGGCGGCTGGTCGGGCTGATGCACATCGCCGAAACTCGCGAGCAGGCCTACAAAGACGTCGAGTACGGCATCGAGAGCTGGTTCCACTACTTCCAGAAGACCGCCGCGTTCCCGCAGATGGCCGCGGAAGGCGGCGACCTGCGGGAGATGATCGACTTCATCAACGAGGCCGGTGTCGGCGCCATCGGCACCGTCGAAGACGCCCGCGCGCAGGTGCAGCGGTTGTGGGACCAGTCCGGCGGTTTCGGCTGCATGCTGCTGCTCGGGCACGAGTGGGCCAACCCCGAGGCCACCAAACGTTCCTGGGAGCTGATCGCGCAGCACGTCATGCCGCACTTCCAAGGCGGAGCGCGCTCGCACGCGCAGCAGACGCTCGACGCGAAGGAACGCGCCCGCGACAAGCGCGAGGACTACGCGGCCGCGCAGATGCAGGCGGTGGCGACCATGACCGAACGCTACGAGCAGGAGAAGACCGGCCAGCAGTGACCGGGCCCGCCCGGCCGGGAAGGAGACCGCCATGCGTGCCGCCGTGTACCGCGGAAGCCACGACATCGCCGTGCTCGACGTGCCCGAACCGCCCTGCCCGCCGGGGTCGGTGAAGATCCAGGTCGCGCACAACGGCATCTGCGGCAGCGACCTGCACGAGTACTTCGCCGGGCCGATCTTCTGCCCGGTCGAGCCGCACCCGCTGACCGGGGCGCAGCTGCCGCTCACGCTCGGCCACGAGTTCGCGGGCCGCGTCGTCGAGGTCGGCGACGGCGTGCGGGCGGCGTCGGTGGGCGACCGGGTCGCGGTCGAAGCGCTCTACCGCTGCGACGAGTGCCCCGCCTGCCGGATGGGCAACTACAACACCTGCCGGCAGATCGGTTTCCACGGGCTGATGTCCGATGGCGGCATGGCCGAGCGCACCGTGGTGCCCGAGCGGATGGTGCACGTGCTGCCCGATTCGGTCAGCGACGAGCTGGGCGCGCTGGTCGAGCCGATGGCGGTGGCGTACCACGCGGCCAAGCTCGGTGACGTCCCGCCGGGTGGCTCCGCGGTCGTGTTCGGCGCGGGCCCGGTCGGCATCGGATTGTGGTTCGCGCTGCGCGGACTCGGCATCGACGACATCACCGTCGTGGAACCGGCACCGGCCCGGCGTGCGGCGCTGCGCGGACTCGGCG
>NZ_JAFRFW010000831.1:0-9963 GCF_017434145.1 Saccharopolyspora sp.
CCCGGGTTCCGCGGTCGGCTCGACTGCGGTCGGGTCGAACTCGCGACGGCACCACGAGATCAGCCATTCGTCACCGGCCACGCGGGCGCAGTGCACGACGCGCTGTGACTCGCCGACGATTCCCGGCTTGTATTGGAACCACTGGAGCGTCTCGGTCAGGAGCGATCTCCTCGGCAGGGTGGCCGCGGGCGGAGCCGGGTGACGGGGGTTCCCGGCTCCGCCCGCGGTGGTGTCCGGCGACGGCATGAGGGAGGCGGAGTGCGCCGCGCCGGACGGCTTCGGACCTTGATTGGGTCGGTCCGTGTCAGACTGAAATCAGTGTGTCCGTGCTGATATCGGCCGAGAACGACCTCGGGGCGACTTGCGGGCGACACGAGGCGACCTCTGCGGGGAGGGGATCGGTGGTGTGGAGCTACCGGACGGTGCTCGAACAGCGGATACGTGAACGTCGGCAGACGTTGGAGGAGTTCGCCGAGTACGCGGAGAACTTCGCGCGCGAGTACGGCGAGCCGGGCACGCTCGGCGTTCGGCACCTGCAGCGGCTCGTGTCCGGGTGCGGACCCGGCGGAAAGCCGCTCGGACCTGTTCGGCCGGTGACGGCTCGGCTGTTGGAGCGGATCTTTGGTGAACCGATCGACACGTTGCTTGCCGAACCGGTCGAGTCGGCCGAGGCTGAAGCGCTGACGAGTTCGGCCGCGGATGGTGGCAGCGGGCCGCCGGTTCAGAACCGCCGGAGTGCCAATAAGGCCGCGAGGTCGTCTCGACCGGCAGCACTCGGCACCGACGTAGATGCGAGCGACTTCGGCTCAGCGCTCGATTGGCTCGATGAGCACGCCGGATGGTCGCCTGATGCCGCCAAGCACAAGGTGCGGTCTCGCCTGGCTCGGCTGAGTGCCGGTGAACTCCTGGACCGCAACGCGCGACGATCCCGCGTGCGGCGCAGCGAAGTGGCCGATGCGCTCGCGGACTACTACGGGCAGTCCTCCGCGGACTGCTCCCTCTACAACGTTGCGTGCGACGGAAACGACTTCCGGACCAGCATCGTCACGCGCCCGGAGTGGGTTGACTTCGGCTGTCCGGTGACTCCTGACCGTGATCTCCTGACGCTGGACGAACGCGAGTCCTCGACCGGCGCCGATCTCGACACGAAGCGGGCCGTTCACCGGCTGGCGGAAGCGGCTGCGCTGGACGTGCGGCTGACCAACGCGCCGCTCTACCGCCTCCAGGACGTGGATCTGACGAACGGCAGTATCAGCGGTTTGGTAGGGCTGACCCCGTTCGTCGAGTACGCGCTTACCGCGGACCTGCTTGAAGGTGAACTTCTCGACGCGATCAGCGCCGGGCAGTCAACTCGACCGTCTCGGCTACCCCTGCGGAACGAGTACCTGCCGGACCTTGCCGCTGTGCTGGATCTGCCGGGGCGGGTCTGCGCCGGCGGTCCGCTGGCGCTCTGCGCGATTGCGCGGCCGGCTGATCCGTACCGCGGCCCTGCGGACTTCGCGCTGCTGGTGCAGGAGCGTTCAGGCAGCGTGCTCAACGCAGCGGGTCAGCTTGCGGTTATCCCGAAAGGCTTCCACCAGCCTTTGAAGGAACCCCGTGCGGAAGCACGCATCGGCGCGACGCTCCGGCGAGAGGTGGAAGAGGAGCTGTTCGGCCGAGCCGAAGTGGACAGCACGGCGGGCGAATCGCGTGTTGCGTCGCCGATGCATCGAACTCGGTTGTCCGAGCCGATGCGGTGGCTCTCGGACGACCCGGACCGGGTGCGGATGGAGTGCACCGGGTTCGGGTTCAACCTAGTGAGCGGGAACTACGAGTTCGCGAGCCTGGTCGTCATCGAGGACGAGGAGTTCTGGGCGCGCTACGGCGGCGCGATCGAAGCGAACTGGGAAGCTTCCGGGCTGCGGCTCTACTCCACAGAGGACCGCGAGCTGCTGAATCAGCTTGTCGCCGACGAGCGGTGGAGCAATGAAGGGCTTTTCGCGCTGCTCCAGGGAATCCGCAGGCTCGGCGAGCGCGACGATCCCCGGCTCGATCTGCCCACAGTGGACGCCGCCTTTACGAGGTCGGCCAACGGACGGTGATCACCACGGCGTCCGTCAGCGCCTCCCACTTGTGCTCGTGCCCTGGCCCCCACACCGCGTAATCGCCCTGAGTTTCCAGTGTCACGCTGGTTTCCGCGAGATCGAGTCGGAACCGGCCCTGGACGAGCAGGAGCATCGTCGTGCGCTCCGCGTCGGATGCCCACTCGGAGCGCTTCTCGCCGGGCTCGTGGATGCCCCACTTCACTTCGACGCCGGTGGAGTGGCGCACATCCTCGGGCGGCATGAAGTGACCGAGGAGCCAACCGCGGGTGTCCTTGCCGTCTTCAGCAGCGTTCCCGCGGTACCAGTTGTCGCCCACTACTTGAGTTCCCATCCGATGTCCGGCAGGTCCACCCGATCCCCGCCGAGGTCCGACAGGCGCCGGAGCCCTTGCAGGAAGGCGAACAACCCTTCGTTGCTCCACGCTACATCGCGGACGAGTTCGGCCAGGTAGTCGCCGTCCAGGCTGGAGTACTGGCGCAGGTTCGACGCCTCCCAGTTGGCTTCGATCTGTCCGCCGAACCGCTTCCAGAACTCCTCGTCCTCGATCACGATGAGACCGGGGAACTCGAAGTTCCCGCTCACGAGGTTCAGGCCGAAGCCGGTGCACTCCATGCGTATCCGGCCGGGTTCCTCGAACAGCCAGCTCATCGGCTCGGTCAGTCTGCTTGGGTGCATCGGATCGGCCTTGCGCTGATCGCCCACCGTGTTGTCGATCTCGTCGCGGCCGAACAGCTCCTCTTCCATTTCCCGCCGCAGCGTGGCGCCGATCTGCGCGTCGGCGCGTACGTCGGTCAACGGCTGGTGGAAGCCCTTCGGCGTGACCGCGAGACGACGAGAGGCATTCAGCACGTGGCCGGAACGCTCCTGAACCAACAGCAGGTAGTCGGCCTCACCGCGGAACGGGCTTGAAGGACGGGCAATCGCGCAGAGTGCGAGCGGGCCGCCCGAACACAGCCGAGCGGCTGTATCGAGCACCGAAGACACGTCGGGAAGATGCCGATCCCGCAAGGGGAGCGCGCCCGGTTCGGGCGCAGTTCCTGCGGCCAGCGCGTCGACCAGTTCGCCTTCGAGTAGATCCATCGTCAGGGCATACTCGACGAACCGGGTCACGCCAAGCGAGCCACCGATCCGGCCGCCGTCGAAGTCGACCCCGAGTAGCCGATAAAGCTGCATGTCGACAAGCCGGATTCCCATCGTCAGGGTCTCCGCCAGTCGCTCGACCGCTCGCGAAGCAGCTTCCTCGTCCAACGAGACATCGGCATCGGCGTCGGGTGCCACGCGCAACCGGTCGTGCGAGGCGATGAGCGGGGCACCGAGGTCGAGCCAGTCCGGGCTGGTCAGGATGCTCGTCGCGGATTCGTGGTCGCCGTAGTTCGCGCTGTAGAGGCCGTGCGCTCCGGGACGATCGCGGTAGTACTCGCTGAGCGCGTGCGCGATTTCGCGTTGGTTCACGCGCCCGCGCTTGGACCCGCGATCTTCCAAGGAACGTCTGTCGAGTTCGACCAGCCGCGTCGCGGTCTTTCGCCGAGCGGTCCCGGGCTCCCAACCGGCGTGCTGGTCGATCCAGTCGAGAGCCGCGCCGATGTTCCGATCACTGCTCAACCGCTGTTCGGCGTCGGTGGCCGCCGGATCTTGCGCTGCCTGCTCGGGCGCCGGTGAATGCGCGGTGAGCGCGGCGAACCGATCTTTCACCGACGCCGATGCCTGATCCAAAGCCGTGTCGAGAAGCTGTTGCATCTCCGGCTTCGGCCGCATATCCGGCTTCTGATGCGACCCGGCCACGGTTCGCGTGGCTACTCCGAGATGTTCCGCGAATCCCTCGTTGCTGAGCCGTAAAGCCGCCTGCAAAGCGCAGGCGGCGCTCCCGGTCCATCCGCTGGTCATGTCCATCCGTCAGCGCTCCGGAATGGCGTTGTGCATTGGTTCTGCACCGGGCGTGCACTGGAAGTGCGTCGCTGATGCATGGGGATCGAGCGCGATTCCGGATGAAATCAATGGCATGGAAATCAGCAGCTCCGAGGAATCGCTTCTACCGGTTCGGGCGGACATGCTCGACCACCGTTTTCAGGTCGGATTGCAAGTCGTCGAGACGCTCGGTGATCTCGGTGAGGCGCTGTTCGACGGCCTCCAAGCGGGACGCCATAGCGTCGCCGCGGTCGGCCTCTCCTGGCAGCTCAGGCGGTGTGTAGCCGTGCAGCACGGCGTCCAAGTGCTGCGGCTGCCACCCGAGGGTGGTGGACAGGGACTCCAACGTCCGCGAGCTTCGCCGCCGCTCCACCGTGTGGTGCTGGATCTCGCGAACGATTGCCTGCGATACGCGGGACCGGTCCGCGAGTTCCCGTTGACGCCATCCGAGCGCGTTCACGCGCTCGTTGATGGCGGCGGCGACTGCCGCCCAATCTTCCGTCACCTATTCCTCCGCGCTCCGCCTCGGCGCCGAGGTTAACGGTTCTCCCTCCGCTCTCCACCCGTGACACCGCGCTTTTCGCGGAACGGGAACCTTCATGACCATTGAAGCGCTGATTTCATCAATATACGGATGAAATCATTATCCCAAGGGGACTTTTCATGCATTCCGGAATTCGTGACGCCCAGCGGTCGGCCGTCTACACGGTTCGCCAAACCGCTTCGATCCTCGGCGTCGAACCCTCCGCCGTCTCTCGCGCCATCCGTGTCGGCAGCCTGCGGGCCGTCCGGCAGCGCGGGCGGCTGGTCGTCCCGGCTCGCTCGCTCCTGCGGCTGCTCGGGCAGCCCTCCGAGTCCGGAGGTGGCCGGTGAACAGCCCGTTCAACGACCTGCGGCTGATCAGCATCGCTTGGCGGCTGGACCGCCTGCGCTGGGTGGCGACCGCGGCACTTGCCGAGATCGTGCGCCGCGACGGCACCTGTATGTGGAGCGAGCCGCACGACGAACCGCCGTGGAGCGGCGAACAGCTCAGTGACCGGGAACTCGCCGAACGGCTCTGCGCGGGCTGCCCGGTTCAGGACGAGTGCTTGGAACTCGAACTCCGCACGGCGGGCGCGGACACGGTCGGCGTGTTCGGTGCCTTGCCCGAGGACGACCGGCGCGACCTGCTCATGCATTGGCAACAGCGCGGCGAACGCGCCGAGGGAGGTGACTGACCATGATGACCCAACTGACCCCGCTGGAGATCATGATCGGCGTCGCCGTGCTGGTCGCCCTGATCGGTTTGCGCAGGGCGAGTGCGCGGGCCGCTCGGCGGGCAAGCGAGGCCGCGCGGACGGGAACGCGGCTGATGTCGCTGACCAGTCGAGTCCTGCTCACCGCGGGCGGGATCGTCGGTGTGCAGTGGCTCGTGATCAGCCACGCCGACAACCGGGCGTTGCTGTGGGCAGTGCTCATCGTTCCGGCGATCATGGCTGCTTACGCCTTGACACGGGCAATGACAGTCACGGTCGAGGAGCCGCGCCGGAAAGGCGGGCGGCGATGAACATGCGGGGAGTGGAGCGCGGGTGGTCGAGGCCGCCCGCCTCCACCGAAGCCGAAGCGGTGGAGCGGACCCGGATGCAGGTCGACCGGTTGTGCTGGACGGGAATCCTGCTCGGGCTTGCGTTCACCATGACCAACGTCCAGAGCTTCGCGGCAGCGGGCGCGGCGATGTGGTCGCTGGCCTGGTGGGCCGCGTGGCTGCTCGATCCGATGGTCTCGCTGGTACTGCTGGCGGTGCTGCGCGCCGAGCAGGTCACGGCCCGGTACGGCATCCGCACCGGAGGATGGGTTCGTGGAGCGAAGTGGTTCACGCTCGCGGCCACGTACGTCATGAACACCTGGGAAGCGTTCACGGATGCCTCGGCGGCACTCGTGGTGCTGCATTCCGTGCCGCCGCTGGTCGTGTTCGTCGCCGCCGAGGCGGTGACGGATCTCCGGGACAAGCTGAGCGAGGCCGCGCGCGACATGGCGGTGAACGCTGACGAGCAAGCCGAAGCGGACATCGAACCTCCCGCGAACAAGCGGCGGGTGTCCTTCGACGAGTACCTGAGTCGGGCGCGGTCGGCCTGGCGGCCGGGCATGTCGGTCACGCCTGCGTGGGTCAGGCAAGTCACCGGTTGCTCCCGCGGCCTGTCCTCGCGGTTGGCGTCGACGCTAGCGGCCGAAGTGGACGGAAGCGAGGTCCACGCATGAGCACGAATCCGAACGAAGTGGAGCGGCACATCTTCGAGGCGGACATCGTGGACGACGAGCCGCCAATGCGGAAATCGGGATGGTGGCGCCGGTTCGCCGAGTGGTGGCGTCGTTCATCGTGGGTGCCCGCCGCGCTCCGTTCCCGGCAGGCGTTCAGCGGTGCCGCTTTCGATGCCGCCGCGTTCACCGTGTACTCGCCGAAGCTCTTCGTCGGCGCGGTCTGGCGCGGTGCCGTGCTGGCCGCGCGTGCCTGGCGGCGTTGGGTGGGAGTGCGCGACTACCGGGACGCCGCTGAGCACTCCGAAAAGCTCGCCGACAAGTTCATCGAGATCCGTGAACTCACCTTGTTCCGGTGGAAGGTCACGGGAGCGGTGGCGCTGTTCGCTGCTGCCGTGCACGTGGTCCTTTGGGTCTGCTTCGGGTCGCTGGCGCTGTGGATCGCCGGAGGTGTCGCGGCTGTGACGCTGGCGATCGTGGGTCGCCGCAAGGAAGGCGCGCCGGGTCGCAAACCGGTTCTGTCGGGTCCGCGGTCGTTCGCGTGGACGATGGAACCGCAAGTCCTGGTCGACGCCTTCCGGGACGCGAAGCTGATCGGCAAGGACGAGTCGCTGCGGCTGGTCGAACGCGCGGCGCGGGCCGGGGACGGCTGGGCGATCACAGTGGACCTTCCGGCGACGCGGAAAGCCGCCGACGTGGTCAAGAATCGGGAGGCGCTGGCTTCCGCGCTGGCGGTGGATGAGGTTCAGCTCATCGTCGAGCGGGTCCGCGGGCGCGGCGGCCACGCCGGGCGAGTCTTCCTGTGGGTGGCGGACGAGGACCCTTACGCCGGGCCGCCCGTCCGGCTTCCGCTTCTCGATGCGGAGTGGTGGGACGCCTGGCGGCCGATCCCGTTTGGGCTGGACGCCCGTAATCGGCGGGTCGACCTGCCGTTGGTATGGACGTCGCTGCTCGTGGGCGCGATTCCGCGGCAGGGCAAAACGTCGGCCGCGCGGATTCCGGCCGCCGGGCTGGTCCTCGATCCGTACACCCGGCTCTACGTGTTCGACGGGAAGGGCGGCAAGGACTGGGAGGCTGCGGAAGCGGTCGCGCACCGCTTCGTCTGTGGTGACGAGATCGAGCACACGACGGCCGTCCGAGACCATCTCGTCGAGCTGGTCGCCGAGGTCCAAAACCGCTACTCGCGGATGTCCACACTGGATGACGAGATCTGCCCCGAGTCGAAGATTACCCCTGCCATATCGAGGGATTCGGCGCTCGGGATGCCGATCACCGCTGTGATCATCGACGAAGTCCAGGTGTTCCTGGAGAACTCGGAGCGCGAGGAAGTGGGCGGGCGCAAGACGACGCTCGGCGGGTACATCGCGGACCTGCTGACCTACCTGGCGCGGAAGGGACCGGCGGTCGGCATCGTGGTCATCCTGGCAACTCAGCGGCCGGACTCGAACACGATCCCGTCTCGGCTGCGCGCCGTTCTCGGCTCGCGGTTCGCGCTGCGGGTGATGGACTGGCGGGACTCCAACATCGTGCTCGGCGAGCAGATGAACACCCGCGGCTTCGACGCATCCGCGCTGCTGACCCATCACAAGGGAGTAGGAATCCTCCGGCCGGACGGGGACACCGACGCCGGAGAGGAGACCGTCGCGCTGACCGTGCGGACCTACTACATGGTCAACGCCGAGTGGCGGAGCATTTGCGAGCGGGGCCGCGCGCTTCGGGAGGCGGCCGGGACGCTGACCGGTCACGCGAGCGGCGACGACGACCAGGAGGCGATCGACGAAACCGCCGTGGTCAAAGCACTCGGCACGGGAACAGCCGCAATGCCCGAACCGGAGAACCTGCCCGAACCGTTGGCCGCGGTGTGCCACTACCTCGGCCCCGAACTCGACGACCGGGAGTTCGTGCCCACCGCGGAACTCGCCGACGCGCTCGACCTGGCTCCCGGCGTCTTCGCGCAGCAGATGGGCGACTTGGGGTGCCGTCCGACCCGCAACCGGATTCCTGCGGACGACGGAGAGACCCGGCGCGTTCGCGGCTACTTCACCGCGGAGATTCGCGCCGCGGTGGAACGGCTCGCGACAGATGAAATCGGCGCCGATGCAGACGGGGAGGATGAGCAGCCGTGAGCAGGGGAGACGAGCGAGACGAGGCGGTCACCGTCCACGTCCCGGCAGAACTTCCCGAGTTGACCCCGCAGACCTGCCGCGCGTTGCTTGCCATACTGGTTGACATCACCGAGAGCGAGGCCCCGGACCGGCCTCGGGAGGGGAGGTGCAAGTGACTGCTGAAATCAGCCATGACCCATGGGCGACGCTCGACGAGCTGATGGGCGTCGAAGTCGCTGAGCCCACCGACCACGCGATCGGCCCGGTCGCGTTCTACGGGCGGTGCTCGACCGAGGACAACCAAGACCCGGAGACCTCGCACTCCTGGCAGCTCGACACCGCGCGGAAGTTCGTCGAACCACTCGGCGGGACCGTGGCCGCCGAGTACTTCGACATCGGTCAGTCCCGGTCCGTGCCATGGGAGCGCCGCAATGAAGCCGGGCGGCTGCTGGCGGCGTTGAAAGACCCGGGCCGCGGCTGGAACGCGGTCGTCGTGGGGGAGGGGACGCGGTGCTGGTTCGGCAACCAGTTCTCGTTGATAGCCCCGAAGTTCGCCGCCAACGGTGTCGAACTGTGGGTGCCCGAACTGGGCGGGAAGTTCGACGAGCGCAATCCGTCGCACAAGATGCTGATGAGCGTGCTCGGCGGCATGAGCGAGTCCGAACGCCAGCATGTGCAGGCCCGTGTCCGGGCCGCGATGGATGCTCAGGTGGTCAACGAGGGCCGTCACCAGGGCGGCCGGGCGCCGTACGGCTACGTCACCGTCGACGGCGGGCCGCACCCGAACCCGCGCAAGTCAGCCGAGGGCTACCGGCTGCGCGTCTTGGCGATCGAGGACGAGTCCGCCGCGGTCGTGCGGCGGGTCTTCGCCGAGTACATCAGCGGCAAAGGTGATCGGGCCATCGCGAACGGGCTCAACCGCGACGGTGTCCCGTGCCCGTCCGCGCGGCGGCCGGAGCAGAACCGGCACCGGCTCGCGGATGGGTGGCAGAGCAGCACGGTGCGCGCGATCTTGGAGAACCCGCGCTACACCGGCTATGCGTTCTTCGGCCGCTGGACCCGGCAGGAGACGCTGATCGACCCGGACGACGTGGCCGCCGGAAGCACGATCCGGTTCCGGCGCTCGAACCCGGACCGCATCGTGAGATCGAGAGAACCGGCACATCCCGAGATCATCTCGGTCGAGGACTTCACTCAAGCTCAGTTACTACGCCGGTCGAAAGCCTCCGGCGGGCTGAAAACCGCACGTAAGACCGAGCGCAGTGGGCGGCCTACGAAACGCACCTACCTGTTCCGCGGACGCATCCGGTGCGCGGTCTGCGGCCGAAAGATGGAGGCGAGTCCGCGGGCGCACGGGATGTACTACCGGTGCCCGGCGCGCACGCTCGCGCCCGGCTCACCGGCGCTGGACTCGCACCCGCCCGCGGTGTACCTCCGCGAGGACATGATTCGGGACGCCGTGAACGACTGGCTCAGCCACGTGTTCGCCCCCGAGAACGTCGATCAAACCGTGGCCGGATTGGTCGCCTCACAAGGCGACTCCGGCGGTGTCCCGAGCGAGCGGGCCAGGCTGAAAAACAAGCTCGCCGACGCCGAAACCCGGCTGAGCAAATTCCAGGCAGCGATCGAAGCCG
>NZ_JAFRFW010000832.1:0-4886 GCF_017434145.1 Saccharopolyspora sp.
GAACGGGTCGGGACCGGAGATCTTCAGCTCCCCGTCCGCCGGGTGCAGCGTGTAGGCCTGCAGGGAGTGCTGGACCGCCGGGTACATCACCACCGCGTCCCGGTCCACCATGGTGCACACGGTGTCCAGGTGCATGGCCGCGCGCCGTTGTTCGATGGGCACCGCCAGCACGGTGTGGGCCAGGTCGTCGGCGAAGACCGATTTGGCGAACGCTTCGGCGCCGGCGGGGCTGGTGCGTTCGCCGACCCCGATGGCGACCACCCCGTCGGTCAGCTGCAGCACGTCCCCGCCTTCCACCGGGGCCGAGTGCGCCCCGTAGGCGCGGGCGCAGTGCGCGAACTTCGGGTGGTAGGCGTAGATCAGGTCGACCAGCGCTGATTCCCGCCGGCGGGCGGGCATCGCCAGGGCGGCCACGGCCACCCGGTCGCGGACCCAGGTGGAGGAGTCGCGGGTGAACAGCAGGTTCGGCAGCGGCGTGAGCGCGAAGTCGTGCGAGTGGTGCATCCGGCGCACCAGCGAACGGCCTTCCGAACCGGGTAGTTCCTCGAAGGTCATGCCCGCGGTCAGCGCCTCCGCGAGCACCTGTTCGGGCACTGTGGACAGGTAGGAGCGGAGGGTGTCGGCGACGTCCTGGCCCAGCCGCAGCTCGTCGACGCCGGAATGCACCGCCGCGGCCCGCGCCCGCGCGTCGCCGAGGGTCTGCACCAGCAGGTCGCGCAGCAGCACGACCTCGATGCCGCGGCCGCGCAGCACATCGGCGAAGGCGTCGTGCTCGGCCTGCGCGCGGTCCACCCACGGGATCGCGTCGAACAGCAGCTGGTCGCTGTTGCGCGGCGTGAGGCGTTTGAGCTCGTTGCCCGGGCGGTGCAGCAGAACGCTGTGCAGGCCGCCGACCTCGCTGCGCACGTGCGGTTCACTCACGTCGCGAAAGCCTAGTCGGCGTAGCCGAAATCGGAACCGCCCCGGCTTCGGGAAGATCGATCCTTGCGCAGAAAAGTCGATCTACGGCGGGATCGTTGCGCTCAGGGCAGCCAACCGACGTGCCCGCGCAGCGCCGCGTAGCCGACGAACGCGACCACGTCGATCAGCGCGTGCCCGGCCACCAGCGGCCACAGCCGGTTCGTCCGCTGCCACACCCGGCCGTAGACCAGACCCATCACCAGGTTGCCCACGAACCCGCCGAACCCCTGGTACAGGTGGTAGCTGCCGCGCAGCACCGCGGACAGCCACAACGACCTGTTCTCCGACCAGCCGAGCTGCCGCAGCCGGGTCAGCAGGTAGGCGACCACCAGCGCTTCCTCGGCGAAGGAGTTGCCGAACGCGGAAAGCACCAGCACCGGCGCCCGCCACCACGCGTCGTCCAAAGTGGACGGCTGCACGGTGAGGCTCAGGCCCAGCGCGTGCGCGACCAGGTACAGCCCGAGTCCCGGAACGCCGATCAGCGCCGCCAAGCCCGCGCCGCCCGCGAGGTCGCGCCACGGGCGCGAACGGTCCATGCCGATCCGGGCCAGCGCGATCCCACCGCGCCACAGCAGGAAAATCCCCAGCGCGCCCCAGGACAGCAGCCGCAGCACGTTCGCCAGCTGTTCCAGCAGGTTCAGCAGGCCCAGCTGCGCCTGCGGCCGATTGATCGCTACCGACTGGTCGGCCAGCGGCGCCTGCTGCGAAAGTGCGTCCAGCAGCGAGAGCAGGCTCTGCAGACCCGACATGCCCAGCGTCACGGTGAACACCACGACCAGCTCGACACCGATCATCCGGCGCTGGGCCGGGTCGGTGAGCTCGCCGGGTTCGGCCGGCCGGGCCGGGAACGACCAGGTGCGCACGATGCTCACCCGGTGCACCGTACCGGCCCGCGATTCGCGGAAGATTCCCCGGACGATACGGGGAAAATCGGCGGCGGTCCGGCGGAACCGCACGCGGACGTGAGACATCCGAGCGGGGGCCGCCGAGCTGCGGTCCGGCAGGACACGGGCCGACGAAGCGCGGCCGACGAAGCACGGGGGGCCGAGACACGAGGGGGACGGGCGATGACCGGCTACCGGGTTTTCCTGCGCGGAGAGCCCTCCACCGAGCACGTGCTGGCCGCATTGGAGCTGGTGCACCCGTTGCTGGCGCTGGACGGGCCGATCGGTCCTGCGGACCTCGTCGGGGTGCGCGGATCGCTGCTGATCGAGCTGCGCGAGGACCACGAGGAGACCGATCACGCCGGGCTGGCGCGCTATCCGCTGCTGGTGCGGTTCGTGCCCACCGCGAACGAGATGTCGGCGTGGATCGCCGCGCACGCGTTCCTGTGGCGGGTCACCCGCGGCGGACACGTGGACGAGGCGCTGCTGCTGGGAGGCGACGCGGAGCCGCTGCGCTACAAGCGCGGCCGCATCGAGCCGTTGCACGGCAGCCGTTCGCGGACCGAGGACTGACCGACAGCGCCGGTGAGCGCTGCTACCCGGCCTGCTGAGCGGCCAGGAACGGGCAGCCGACCAACCGGCGCAGCTCCAGGCCCAGCGCCTTGGCGTCGGCGACCGGGCCGGAGAACGCCAGCCGGACGTCGTGATCGCCGTCCGCGGACTCCACCCGCAACCGCAGGCCGAAGCGGTCCAGCCCGAGCGGGCGGATGTGCCCGCCGCGCAACTCCTCCGGCAGGTGCCGGGCCAGCAGGCCCACCACGTCCCGGTGCGAGCTCTCCAGGTGCCGCAGCCAGCCGTCCTCCAGCAGGCAGAACGGGTCCGGGCGGGCCGCGCTGAAGTCCGCGGCGGGCACCGAGCAGGTGCCTTCGGCGTCCGCGAGCACCAGCGAGGCCGGGTCCAGCTTGAGCACCGAAGCGCCGTGCCCGGCGTCCAGCAGCCTGCTGTCCGGGCGTTGCTCGGCCACCGCGAGCACGTCCTCGCGGGCCTGCTCGCCGCTGAGCAGCCGGATCGTGCCGGTCAGCCACAACAGGCCGCGCACCGGTTCGCGCAGTTGCACCGGAGTGGGATCGGCGAGCTCGAGCACCGCGGTCAGCTCCGCACGCGGCGACTGCCACGCGGTCCCGACCAGCGGGTGCTCGTCGGCGAGCAGCACCGTCGCGGAGCCGTCCGGGTGCACGTGGTGCAGCAACGGGGAGATCCGCGCGGCGGTCTCGCCGGAGGGCATCAGCGCGGCCCGCCCACCGCGCCGGGCAATCGTCCTGGCCCGCTCCGCCGGGTTCGGCTTCGCCGGGCGACGTGTCGTCCTCTCGCGCACCGCTCACCTCCTACTTAGGTAAGCCTAACCCAACCGCTCCGGTGGGGGAAAGTCGTTTCCGTCTTACCAGGTGATCGGTTCCTGCTGCGCGCATCCGACGGGTGAATCCCGGGTGCTGAGCAAGCTCCGTCCCTTCCCCCGGGGGAACCGCCGCACGAGTGATCGGCGCTCGAAGCCGGTTCGGCAGCGGCCGCCCGCGCGATCAGCTCCGAGCGGAGTCCGCGCGGCCTGTCGCCCGCCCGGATGAGGCGGCTTCGCAACGCGCACACCAGGGCCGATGATCGGCCGGTGGGAGGCTGGTCAAGTCCGCCGAACGTTCGTATATCGGCCACCTTTGTTCACTGAACGGCGCGGCATTAGCGTGTTCGCCGTGTCAAGCGCTGTTGAGCTTCGCGCGCCGGGTCCGCGCGGCATACCGCCCCTGTTCTCCCGACTGGTCGACGACGCCGCGCTGTTCCCACCGGGCAGCGCGCCGGCCCCGGAGGCGGTGTCCGCCCACCTCGCCGCCCGCGGCGGGCAATACAGCGGGCTGCTCGGGCCGATGCTGTGCCAGGCGTCCCGGCTCGCCGAGCTGATCACCGAGCTCGCCAAGGCCAAGCCCGCCGAACCGGTGCCGCTGTCGCTGGTGTGCGACACCGGCCTCGGCGGCGTGCCGAAATCGCTGTCCATCATCGAGGGCCGCCAGGAGCTGCTGGCGCTGCGGATGGTGGAGATGCCCGCGCCCTCGGACGTCGACGACATCTGGCTCGAGCGGGTCTCCGAGTTCGTTCCCGAGGACGTGGTGCGCGTCGTGGAACCCCGCCGCAGCACCGAGGACGGCTGGCTGGACGGGGTCAAGCGGGTCGCCGAGCACGGCTGCTGGCCGAAGCTGCGCTGCGGCGGGCCGACCTCCGAGTCGGTGCCGCCGGTCGACGTCGTGGCCGACTTCCTGGCCACCATCAGCACCCTGTCCGTGCCGTTCAAGACCACCGCGGGCATCCGCTCGGCGGTCCGCGGCGAAGACCCCGACAACGGGTACGTGCGGCACGGGTTCCTGAACATGCTGGTCGCCACCGCGCGCTGCCTGTCCGGCAAGGACGTGCGAGATGCGCTGGCCAGCACCGACGCGGAGGCGCTCGCGGAGGAGGCGAACTCGCTGTCCGACGAGGCCGCCACCGCGGTGCGCGACGTGTTCTCCTCCTACGGCTCCGACTCGCTGACCGACCCGGCGACCGACCTGGAAGGGCTGGGGCTGTTGTGACCTGGATCGAGGATCCCGAGTTCGCCGCGGACAAGCCGTTCGGGCCGCAGACGCTGCCCTACGGCGTGCTGGTCACCTCCAGCGGTCCGGTGATCTGCGCGCGCGTCGGCAAGCACGCCTTGCCGCTGCGCGGGATCGCCGACTCGCTCGGACCGCGGCTGGCCGAGCTGGTCAGCGCGAACTCGCTGGATCCGCTGCTGGCCGCGGGCCACCAGCGGTGGCGGGAGCTGCGGGAACGGCTCACCGAGCTGGTCACCGCGGATTCCGCGCCTGCCGGCGCCGGGCTGCTGCGCACCGACTGGCACACGCTGGTGCTGCCGTTCCGCGTCGGCGACTACGTCGACTTCTACTCGTCGCGGCACCACGCCGAGAACGTCGGGCGCATCTTGCGGCGGGGTTCGCCGGTCCTGCCGGAGAACTGGACGCA
>NZ_JAFRFW010000086.1:0-2060 GCF_017434145.1 Saccharopolyspora sp.
GATCAGCGCCGCCTCCTTGGAGAGGTTCCGCGAGCCGCAGCAGATCGACGAACGAGGAACACCATGAACAAGCGAAAAATCGCCGCCGCACTCGGCGGCCTGGCCGCTGCCGCCGCGCTGACCGGCTGCGGCGGAGGCGCTGAGCACGCGGGCCACGGTCCCGCTCCCCAGGGCCCTTCTGCGCAGCAGGAGCATTCCGGGCAGCAGGAGCATTCCGGGCAGCAGGACCACTCCGCGCACCAGGCGGCCGCCGCGCCCGCGGACATCACGTTCGCGCAGGGCATGATTCCGCATCACCAGCAGGCGGTGGAGATGTCCCGGCTGGCCGAGCAGCGCGCAGGCGCACCCGAGGTGCGGGAGCTGGCAGGCAAGATCGAGGCCGCGCAGGGCCCGGAGATCGACACACTCACCGGATGGCTGCGCCGGTGGGGCGCTCCGGAAGGCGGGCATTCCCAGCACATGGGCGCTTCCGGGCACGCCGGGATGGGCGGCATGATGTCGCCGCAGCAGCTGGACGAGTTGGCGGCGACCAACGGGGCCGAGTTCGACCACCGGTTCCTGGAGCTGATGATCGCCCACCACGAGGGCGCGGTGCGGATGGCCGAAACCGAACTCGCCCGAGGCAGCGCGCCGGAGGCGAAGAAGATGGCCGAGAACATCGTGCGCACCCAGCGCGAGGAAATCGACACGATGCGCGCCTTGATGGGCCGCTGATCACCCGAGGCCGGTGCGGGTCCTGCCCGCACCGGCCGATCGGTGGACTAGCTGATCCGCGCGGTGCAGAGGAAGAACGAAGCGCTCACCGGACGCGCGTAGTCCGGCAGCAGCGGGTCGAACCACTCCCCGACCTCGAAACCGCCTGCGCGCAACAACTTCTCGGCCTTCTCGGCGGTGAGCCCCTGCCAGTTCGGCGTGGCGCGCCCGATTTGGGCGTAGTCCCGTGCGAGCCGCCGGAGAAAACCGTGGTCCGCGCCCGGTTTCAGCGAGTTGAGCGCGCGCCGCGCGTCCATCCCCCACGTGTGCCATACGCCGTCCGCCAACAGCACGGCACCGTCCGGGCGCAACACCTGCCGCCAAGCGAGCAGCGCGCGCACCGGCTCCGGCAGCGTCCAGAGCACGTATCGGGAGGTCACGAGGTCGAACTCGGTGCCGAGTCGGGTGACGTCGTGCCCGCCGCACTCCTCGAACCGGATGTCGACTCCGCGCCGATCGGCGGCTTCGCGGGCGTGCCCGAGCATCGCCGCGGTCGGATCGACCGCGGTGACCTCGTGGCCCAGCTCTGCGACCAATGTGGACAGGAAACCGGGTCCGGTGCCCACGTCCAGCACCCGCAACGGTTCCTGCCGGTGCGGGAACGCCGCGCGCAACGCCTTGTCGCACACCGACTTCCACGCCGCGCGCTTGTCCTCGGGGTAATGCCGGTAGAAGTCGTCGTAGGCGGCGGCCCGCCGCGTCCAGTTGCCGCGCACCGCTTCGATCGCCCGTTCACCGGTCACCGGTACCTCCCTCGTCGTGGCGGTGACCAGCCTGAGCGTTCTCGCCAGTGATGTGCAACTGCGCGGATGTCACATGTTCTCCGCCGCGACATCGCAACTTGCGCACGCGGTGATCTGTGTGCGGCGGCCCGCCGCGGTCGGTTCGCACGCATGACTTCGACCGCCAGATCGGTGGCGCCGGCACCGCTTTCGTAGCAACCGGCACAGCCGGACCGCTGACGCCCAGTATTCGCAACTGCCCCGCACGCGGGTTCTGCCCCGACGGTTGCCCTTTAGGACATGCCCCGGCAGGTCCGTTGGTGTGAGGCTCGATCCGATGGGCAATGCGCGGAGCAACGAACCGGAGCGCGAACGGCAGCACGAACGGCCCGGATCCGCCCGCACGGCCCAGCCGCGGGCGATCGGGCCCCCGCGGCCGTCTGCGGAGCTCTCCCGGCCTGACGTCCTCGCGCTGCAACAGCGGCTGGGCAATCGCACCGCGACGGCAGCCGTGCAACGAGCGAGCGCGGTACCGGTGCAAACCGCCGGAGAAAAGCGGAAGGGCGTGGCGGCCCCGACAGGTGC
>NZ_JAFRFW010000087.1:0-11216 GCF_017434145.1 Saccharopolyspora sp.
ATCACTGCCAGCAGCAGGGCGAGCACTCCGGCCCCGGCCATCAGCAGGATTCTCGGCACCGGGGAGTAGGCTTCCCCTCCCTCGGCTGCCGGACCTGGGGCCCCCGGCGCCTGTGACGGACTGTCAGGAACGCCGGCGCTGTCCGTTCCGGCGGCCACGTCCGGATTTCCCGCTTCGGTCCCAGCGGCAGGCGCGGGCGCCGTGCCTGCGTCACCGGCCGGCTTTTCCGTTGCGGCCGGGGCGGGGGTGCTCTCCCTCTCCCGCCCCGGTTTCCTCGGACCCGGGTTCGGGCTTGTTCGCGGGAGCGCCCGGGTGGCGGAACCTCCGCCGCCGACCCGACGAAGATCAAGCACCCGGGGCTTCCCGCAGCAGGTTCCGCGAAGCGGTGCCGGTCGCCCACGCACCGGAGCGACTCCTCGTCACCGGCCGGTTCCCGGCGGAACGAGACGAACCACCGCCCTGGCGTCCGGGGTCGGCGTGGTTAGGCTTGGCGGCCATGGCCACTGTCTCGCTCAAGCAGGATCCCGCGGTGCTCTCCGCCAGGCTGGACCGCGCCGCGGCCACCGCCGCGGACGCGAACCTGGACGCCCTGCTGATCACGCCCGGTTCGGATCTGCAATACCTGCTGGGAGTCCGCGGGGAATCGTTCGAGCGGCTGAGCACGCTGGTGCTGCCCGCGGCGGGTTCCGAAGCCGCGCCGGTGCTGGTGCTGCCGAAGCTGGAAGCGCCCGGCTACCACGACGTGCCCGCTGACGACCTCGGCGTCGAGGTGGTGACCTGGGTCGACGGCGAGGACCCGCACGCGCTGGTCGCGGACCTGCTGCGGCGCGAGCGCAAGCCTTCGCGGGTCGCGGTCGCCGATGTGATGCCCGCGCTGCACGCCTTGCCGCTGCAAGCCGCGGTCGGCGGCGAGCAGGCGCTGGCCGGTCCGGTGCTGCGCGAGCTGCGGATGCGCAAGGACCCGTCCGAGGTGGCGGCGCTGCGCACCGCGGGCGCGGCGATCGACCGCGTGCACGCGCGGATGGCCGAGTTCCTCACCGCGGGGCGCACCGAGGCGCAGGTGGGTGCGGACATCGCCGCCGCCATCGTCGAGGAGGGCCACACCGAGGCCGACTTCGTCATCGTCGGTTCCGCCGCGAACGGCGCGAGCCCGCACCACGCCCTGTCGGACCGCGTGATCGAGCGCGGCGACGTGGTGGTCGTCGACATCGGCGGGCCGATCCCGGCGGGCTACAACTCGGACTGCACCCGCACCTACGCGGTGGGGGAGCCGTCGCAGCCGGACGTGCGCGAGACCTACGCGGTGCTGCAGGCCGCCCAGGAAGCCGCGGTGCAAGCGGTGCGTCCCGGTGCCACCGCGGAGTCGATCGACGCGGCCGCGCGCGAGCCGATCGCCGCGGCCGGGTTCGGGCGGGAGTTCATCCACCTCACCGGGCACGGCATCGGCCTCGACGTGCACGAGGAGCCGTACGTGGTCGCCGGGAACCGCCTCGAACTGGAGCCGGGCATGGCCTTCAGCATCGAGCCCGGCATCTACCAGGAAGGCCGCTGGGGCGCCCGGATCGAGGACATCGTGATCGTCACCGAGGACGGGGTGGACAGCGTCAACGAACAACCGCACGAGCTGGTGGTGCTACCCGCGTGAACGACCGCAACACTGGCGAGCTGGAAGCGACCGACCGGGCGATCCTGCGCGAACTCGTGCACGACGGCCGGTGCAGCTTCACCGATCTCGCCGAACGGGTGAGCCTGAGCGTGTCCGCCGTGCACCAGCGGGTCCGGCGGCTGGAGCAGCGCGGCGCGCTGCAGGGCTATGTGGCCAAAGTGGACGGTGAGCAGATCGGGCTGCCGATGACCGCGTTCATCTCGCTGACCCCGATAGATCCCGCGGCGCCGGACGACTACCCGCAGCGGCTGGAGCACCTGCCGCAGATCGAGTCCTGCTACTCGGTGGCGGGCGACGAGTCCTACATCCTGCAGGTGCGGGTGGAATCCCCGCTGGGGCTGGAGGATCTGCTGCGCCAGATCCGGGAGTGCGCGAAGGTCTCCACCCGCACGACCGTCGTGCTGTCCACACCGTACGAACACCGCCCGCCGCAGATCTGAGCGCCACTGACCACAGTGGACTGAGCCCCCGTCGCGGGGCGGGAACCAAGGGAGCGGACCGCCGGCCCGGCAAGAACGGGCGAGCGGTCCGCTCTTTTCGTGCCTGCGCGCATTGCGGCGGCGTTCGCCCGATTTGAGCGGTTTCCCGGCTGTTCTTGCGGCCGGATCGGCAAGTCGGGGCAAAAATTCCCTTGATCGCTGAACAATTGCATTGACACCACTTTTTGTCCCTCGATCGTGGTATCTGCGGGCGCCGCTGCAAAATTCCACTTTGTGGATTGAATCGTCATTTTCCCAGTGCACGAGCCCATAAGAGCCCCGGGGATTGCAATGGATTCGGCTTGCGGCATTATCGCGGTCCCCATACGCGGATCGGCGTGACGACGCATTGAGCCGACGCGGTGGGCATCGGTGCCGTCGAATTGCGAGTGGGTGGCATGAAGTTCACGGAGATCGCGGATTACCAGGTTAGACCGGGCGCGGTGACGCGGTGGACCGTCGTGCCCGCCGCGGCGGCCCGGCCGCAGGACGACGACCGCCCGCCGTCGCACCTGCAGGAGGACCACCTCCGCAACCACGCCGCCGCGGAGACCGCCCAGCCGAGTTGGCTGGCCGTCGGGTTCGATCTTCCCGGCGAGCTGGACGGAACCGCACTTCGTGCTGCCGTGCTGCGCTGGCTGGACCGGCACGAGTCGCTGCGCAGCGAACTCACCTGTCGAGCGGGCGAGCTGCGGCGTCGCACCTGGGAGCCGGGGCGGCTTTCGCTGTCCCGCGAGGAAATCGGCGACTTCGAGGCCGGCGAGGAGATCACCGCCGAGCTGCGCGCGATGTTCAACGCGCACACCGACCCCACCGGCTGGCCGTCCTACGTGTTCGCAACGATCTCGCGCGCCGACTCGGTGACGCTGTGCATGGCGTTCGATCACGGGAACGTGGACGGGTACTCGATCCTGCTGGCGGCGCACGAGGTTCAGGAGCTCTACGCGGCCGAGCGCGAAGGGCGCGGCGCGGGGCTGGCCGAGGTCGGCAGCTACGTCGATTTCTGCGCCGAAGAGCGGGTTTTCACCGATGTATTCGAGCGCTCCGACGAGATCGTGGGCGAGTGGGCGGATTTCGTCGCCTCCTGCGGAGGCGAGCTGCCGAGCTTCCCGCTGCCGCTGGCGGGCGCGGACCTGCGGGTGGACCCCGTGATGTCCGGTTTTTCGGGGCCGCAACGCGGATTCTGCCGGCGGCTGTTGGACGAAGAGGGCGCCGACGCGCTGGAGACCTCGTGCCGCCGCAACGGCGGCAGCGTGTATTCCGGCGTGCTGGCGACCCTCGGCACGGTCGCGAACCTGATGTCGCAGCAGACCACGTTCCGCACGTTGCTGCTGCTGCACACTCGTTCCGCGCAGCGGTGGGCGCAGTCGGTCGGCTGGTTCGTCGGTGTCGCACCGATCCAGTTGCGCACTCCCGAGAGCATCACCGGCGGAGCCGACGTGCTCGAAATGCTGCCCACCGCGGGCAACGCGTTGCGCACGGCGAAGCCGTTGTCGGCGGTTCCGCTGCCGAAGGTCTCCGAACTGCTCGGGACCGAGCTCGTGCCGCGTTTCGTGCTGTCCTACATGGACATGCGCGCCAGTCCAGGCGCGTGCAACTGGGACGACTGGAACGCGCAAGCGCTGCACGCGCCCGCCACTTCGGCGGACGAGGTCTACCTCTGGGTCAACCGCAACCACAACGGCATCGACGTGACGTGCCGCTTTCCCGGCACCGCGGCGGCAGCGGCGGTGCTCGACGACTACGTGCACCAGATCCGGCGGCTGCTGCGCGCGGTGGCCGTCGCCGGTCTCGCCACCACCATCCCTCCAATGTGGACGGAGTCCGCACCGGAACGCGAGTCCGCGCCGGACGCCGTGTCCCGAACCAGCTGAAAGGAGTCAGCTCCGTGCGGATGAACGAACTCTCGCAGCAGGAGCCGGAACCCGGCCTGCTCGTAGAATGGCGGCCGACCACTCGCACCGAGGTGGCCGTGCAGCAGCGCGCGGAACATCCCGCACCGGCTTCGCCCATCCAGGAGAGCCACTTGCGCCGGGAGGTGGCCAACGATGCCGCGGGGGTGGCGCATTCTTCCTGGCTGGGCACGTCTTTCGAGCTGCCGGGCAGGATCGACCCGGACGCGATGGCGGCCGCCTGGCGACAATGGGTGTGCAGGCACGGCACGATGCTGACGTGGTTCGAGCCGGATGCCGACGGCGAGCTGCGCCGGTACGCGATCGCTGGTGACGACGTGGAATTCGCGCCCGTCGAACTGGGCGAGCACACCGGCCCCGAAATCCGCGAGCACCTGCTGAACCGGTTCGACGACGCGGCGAAAGCGCTGCACTGGCCGCCGTTCGTGCTCGGCGCGGTGCTGCGCGCAGAATCGTCCACTGTGTACTTCGCGGTGGATCACGGGCACACCGACGGATATTCGATGGTCCTGTTGTTCGACGAGCTGCGGCGGCTCTACGAGCAGGAGATCACCGGAGTCGACCCCGGGCTGCCGGAGGTCGGCGACCACGCGGAATTCGCGGCGCGGGAACGAGCCGCCGAGATCCCGGAGCGGTCGCTGACCGCCGCCGTCGAGCTGTGGAGCGAGTTCTGGCTCAGCGGCGGGAAAAAACCCGCGGGATTCCCGCTGCCGCTCGGGCTGGCCGACGGCGAGGCAGCGACCTCCCGGCTGACCGAGTACGAGTTGTTCGACACCCGGCAGGCCAACGTCTTCGGGCGCCGTTGCCGGGAGCACGGCGGCGGTTTCGCGGCAGGCCTGTTCGTGGCGCTGGCCATCGCTTCGGCCGAGTTGGCCGGGGAGGAGACGTACCGGACGCTGACGCCGGTGCACACCCGCGACGAGCCGCGCTGGGCGGCCGCGCACGGGTGGTTCATCAACCTGGTCCCGATCCACTTCGAGCTGACGGGTTCGCGAACCTTCGGCGAAGTGCTGCTCCAGGCCGAGCAGGCGTTCGCCCGGGCGCGCGGCATCGCGGACGTGCCGATGATCAAGCTGATGCAGCACCTCGGCTCGCGGCTCTCGCTGGACGGCATCGAACAGACGGTGCTGCCGATGACGTCGTTCATGGATGGGCGGCGGATCCGCGGCCACGAGGATTGGCAGCGCGCGGACGCGCAGGTCCTCGGCGGCCCGCGCGAAGAGACCGACGTGATGCTCTGGGTCAACCGGGCGCGGGAGTGGACCTGCCTGCTGGTCAGCCATCCGGACACCCAGGTGGCCGCCGAGAACGTCGGCCGCTACTCGGAGCGGGTGCGTTCGGTGCTGCACCGGGTCGTCGAGCACGGGGATCACGAACTGCGCCGCGAGCACGCGCGGCCCGCGCCGGTGTCACCGGGCTGACTTTCCCCGTTCGCCGGGGGAAGACGCGAAAAGTCCCTTGTGGACGATCCACAAGGGACTCTTCCGTGCGGCGCGGGCTCAGCCCAGCGCTGCGTCCAAGGTGATCGTGGTGCCGGTCAGCGCGGCCGAGACCGGGCAGATCTCCTTGGCCTTCTGCGCGGCCTGCTGGAAGGTGTCCTCGTCGGCGCCGGGAACGCTGGCGCGCACGGTCAGCGCGATGCCGGTGATGGCGAACCCGCCGCCGGACTTGCCGAGGGTGACCTCCGCGCTGGCGTCGATCCGCTCCGGGGTGAGCCCGGATTCCCCGAGCACGCCGGAAAGCTGCATGCTGAAGCAGGAGGAGTGCGCGGCCGCGATCAGCTCCTCCGGGCTGGTCTGCCCGGCCGGGTCCTCCGCGCGCGTCGCGAACGAGACCGGGAACTGGCCCGCGTTCGAGGAATCCAGCGTCACCAGGCCCGACCCAGAGCCCAGGTCGCCGTTCCAAGTGGTCGTGGCGTTGCGATCGGCCATGGCAGTTCTCCTTGTCGTCGACTGCGTCGGGTGCCGGGTCCTCCCGGGGCGGCCGGGTCTTCCCGGAACGGCGGGGTCTTCCCGGAACGGCCGGGATCGGCCGCACTGCCGGGAACACCCCGAGCCTGGCAAAGCTTCCTTGATCATGCCGTGCGGAATCTCATCGCGCACCGGACCGGCCGCGGGCGGCCCCGGCTACGAATGATCTACGGTCACCGGAATCCGAGCGGACCGGAATCGGGTCGATCCGCCGGACGCACCTCGGTGAGGCTGTGAATCAACGGCGGCAGAGTCTGCATGATGGTGTCCCGCGCGGCCTTCTCGGCGTCCTGCGCACCGGAGAGGATCGCCTCCTGCATCGCGGACTCGAACTGGTCCAGCAGCAGCCGGGTCAAGTGCAGCGGATCGATCAGGAAGCGCAGCCCCACCGAGCCGAGCGCGGCGTCGACTATCGACGCCAGCTCGTGCTGGAACGCCTGCGAACTCTCCAGGAAGCGCGGCGCGACCTGCGGATCGCGCATCGCCAGCAGCCGGAATTCGCTGTTGAGCAGCGACCACTGCCGGTTCTCCGGCTGCACCGCCAGGATGTCGGCGATCACCCCTTCGATCCGCGCCGGATCGGGCTTGCCGCCGGTTCCGCCGAGCGCGGCGACCGCGTCGTCGAACCGTTCGCGCAGCGTCTCCAGCCGCATCCGGTTCTCCCGGTCGGCCAGCGCGAAGAACAGCTCCTCCTTGCTGGCGAAGTTGGAGTAGAACGCGCCGCGGGTGAACCCGGCGTCGTCGCAGATGGCCTCGATGGAGGTGCCGTTGATGCCGTGCTCGCAGAACTGCCGGTAGGCGGCGTCGATGAGCCGTTCCCGCGTCTTGGCCCGGCGCGCGGTCTCCCGTGCGCCGCCTTCCGGCGCCCCGGCGGCCTTGCTCGTGTTCACGCGGACTTCCTCCTCGACGCCGGACCAGGATGACCCAGGACCGGGATCTATACCAGCAGTTTCGACCTTGGACTTGCACCCGGGTGGGGACGGTCGATGGTATCGGATACGCTGCTGTATCGGATACAGCGCCGTATCCGTGTCCTTCGTCCGTTAGTGGCATAGACCCGTCCGGTACGTCCGGTGACAGGGAGTCTGGCGTGTCGTCGTTCCTCTACTCAGTCGGTCGCCGAGCATTCGCCGCCCGCAAGACCGTCCTGCTGATCTGGCTGCTGGTGCTGGCCATCGCGGGAGGCGGTGCGGGCCTGATGAACCAGGGCCTGGACAACAACGTCAGCATTCCGGGCACCGAGGCGCAGAACGCCCTCGAGCGGCTGTCGGTGACTTTCCCGCAGACCAGCGGCGCCTCGGCGCAGGTCCTCACGGTCGCGCCGCAAGGCGTGCGCGATCCGGCCGTGCGCGCCGAGATCGACAAGACCGTCCGCGAACTCGAGAACATGGACGGCGTCGCCTCGGTGATCTCGCCGTACCAGGAGGACCTGGGCGGTTCGATCAGCGACGACGGCCAAGCCGGCATCATCATGGCCCAGCTCGAAGGCCAGACCCAATCGATCGGGCAGCCCACCAAGGACCGCATCGCCCAGATCGCCGCCGACCTGCAGGACCGGCTGCCGGAAGGTGCGCAGGCCTCGCACGGCGGTCCGTTGTTCTCCACCGAGATCCCGGGCCTGAGCATCGTCGAAGCACTCGGCCTGGTGATCGCGATCGTGGTGCTCGTGATCACCCTCGGCTCGTTCCTGGCGGCAGGGATGCCGCTGATCAACGCACTGCTAGGGGTGGGGATCTCCACCGCGCTGATCTTCCTGGCCACGGCGATTTGGACGATCAACGCGACCACCCCGCTGCTGTCGCTGATGCTCGGCCTGGCCGTGGGCATCGACTACGCGCTGTTCATCGTGTCCAGACACCAGCAAGAACTGGCCGAGGGCGTATCGCCGCAGGAAGCCGCGGCGCGCTCCACGGCCACCGCGGGTTCGGCGGTCATCTTCGCCGGGCTCACCGTGATGATCGCGCTGGTCGGGCTCGGCGTGGCGGGCATCCCGTTCCTGACCACGATGGGCATCGCGGCCGCGGTCGGCGTCGGCATCGCGGTGCTGGTGTCGGTGACGCTGATGCCCGCGCTGCTGGGCTTCGCGCGCAACCGGATCAAGGCGCGGGAACCGAAAAAGCGCGCCAAGCGCCCGTTCGGCGAGCGGTTCTTCAGCGGCTGGGTGCGCGCGGTGACCCGCTTCCCGATCGTCACCGTGGTGCTCGTGATCGGGGCGCTCGGGATGGCCACGTTGCCAGCGGCCGGGCTGCGGCTGGCACTGCCCGACTCCGGGGCGCTGCCGAAGGAAGACCCGGCCCGGGTCACCTACGAGCGAATCGCCGAACACTTCCCGAAGGGCTTCAACGGCCCGCTGATCGTCACCGGCAACATCGTCACCAGCAACGACCCGCTCGGGCTGATGAACGACCTCAAGGGCGAGATCGAGCGGCTGCCCGGCGTGGCCGACGTGCCGATGGCCACCCCGAACCCGACCGCCGACACCGGCATCGTGCAGGTGGTCCCCGAAGGCGCGCCGGATTCCGAGCAGACCAAGCAGCTCGTCGACGAGCTCCGCTCGCTGCGGCCGCACTTCCAGGAGACCTACGGGGTGAACCTCTCGGTCACCGGGTTCACCGCGATCGGCATCGACGTCTCGGCCAAGCTCGGTGAGGCGCTGCTGCCGTTTGCCGTGGTCGTGGTCGGGCTGTCGCTGATCCTGCTGACGATGGTGTTCCGCTCCATCGCGGTGCCGATCAAGGCGACGCTGGGATACTTGCTCAGCATCGGGTCCTCGCTGGGCATCGTCGCGCTGGTGTTCCAGCACGGCTGGCTGGCCGAATTCTTCGGCGTCACCCGTGCCGGACCGGTGATCAGCTTCATGCCGATCGTGCTGATGGGCGTGCTGTTCGGGCTGGCCATGGACTACGAGGTCTTCCTGGTCACCCGAATGCGCGAGGAATTCGTGCACACCCGCGACGCGCGCGGGTCCGTCCACAGAGGATTCGTTTCCTCGGCGAAGGTCGTCACCGCCGCCGCGGTGATCATGTTCGCGGTGTTCATCGCGTTCGTGCCGGAGGGCGATGCGAACCTGAAGCCGATCGCGCTCGGGCTCGCCGTCGGTGTGTTCGTCGACGCGTTCATCGTGCGCATGATGCTGGTGCCCGCGGTGCTGGCGCTGCTGGGCGACCGGGCGTGGTGGATGCCGCGCAAGCTGGACCGGGTACTGCCCTCGTTCGACGTGGAAGGCGAGAACCTGCGCGAGGAGATCGAGCTGGCCGACTGGCCCAGCCCCGGCTCCGACGAGGCGATCGCCTGCGAAGGGCTGCGGATGGCCGACCCGTCCGGCGGCGACCCGATCTACCAGGACGTCGGTTTCCTGTTGCCGCGCCAGGGAATCCACGTCGTGCGCGGCACGCACGAGTCCGCGATCAGCGCGTTGCTGCTGACGCTGTCCGGCCGGTTGAAGGCCGACGGCGGCAGGTTGAAGGTGCTCGGCTACGTGCTGCCGGCCCGCGCATCGTCGGTGCGCTCGCGGGTCGCCTACGTCGACGTCGGCGAAGGCGGTGCCGAGTCGGTGCGCAGCGCGCTCGCCGAAGATCCCGCCGTGCTGGTGCTGGACCGCACCGACCGGGTCTCCGACCCCGCGGCGCGCCTGGAGATCCGGGAACTGCTCGCCGGTTCCCGCCCGACCGTGCTGGCGGGCACGACCGGTCTGGCCGACGTGCGCGACATCCTTCCCGGCGCCGGCACGCTGACCGAACTCCGCGACGACGCCGAAGCCATGCCCAACGTGCTCTCCGGCGCGACCCGGTAAGCCGCGACCGCTAGAAAGCAGAGGAATTCACTGTGAGTCCGTCGCTGAAGGAGCGGTCCCGGTTCCGGGCCCGCTGGCTGCCGCTGCTCGGCCTGCTGCTGGTGCCGCTGGCCATCGCGGGCCTGCTGACCTGGTCGCTGGGCAAACCGCAGGACCGGCTCAAGGACGTCAAGGCCGCGGTGGTGAACACCGACGAGCCGGTCGAGATCAACGGCCAGCTCACCCCGCTGGGCAGGCAGCTGTCCGCGAAGCTGGTCGGCGGTGAGATCAAGAGCAATTACACCTGGGAGTTCGCCACTCCGGAGACTGCGCGGGAAGGACTGGAGGACGGCACCTATTCGGCGGTCGTGACGATCCCGAAGAACTTCTCCCAGGCCGCCACCTCGTTCTCCGGCGATCCGGCGCAGGCCAAGCGCGCCACCGTCGACGTCGACACCGGCGACCGCAGCCGGCTGGCCGACGAGGCGATCAGCAAGACGGTGACCGACACCGCCGCGAACCTGCTCGGCCAGCAGTTGACCACCACCTACCTGGACAACATCTACGTCGGGTTCAACACCCTCAACGACCAGCTCGGCGAAGCCTCGAAGGGCGCGACGCAGCTGGCCGACGGCGCCGACCAGCTCGCGGGCGGCACCGATCAGCTCTCCGGTGGTGCAGGTCAGCTGGCGGACGGCACGCGGCAGCTCGCGGGCGGGCTCGGCGCGCTGGACAACGGCGCTGGTCAGCTCGCGCAGGGCATGAACGCGTTGACCGGCGGGTTGCAGCAGATCCAGCAGCAGACCGCGCAGCTGCCCGACCAGGTCGGCACGCTGGCCGATGTCTCCGCGAAGGAATCCCAGGGCGTGCAGCAGCTCAACACCGGGCTGCAGGGCATGGCCAAGGAACTGGGCGAGATGTCCAAGGAATGCCCGCCCGGTGTGGTGCCGATGTGCAACAAGCTGGCGGTGCAGGCCGCGACGGCTAAGGCGCTGTCCGAGGGCGGCGGACAGCTGCAGCAGGCCAGCACCGGTGTTTCCGGTGGGCTGGAGCAGCTTTCCGGCGGGCTGCCCGCGCTCACCGGCGGTCTCGGCCAGCTCGCCGGAGGCGCCGAGCAGCTCAACGGCGGAATGGGGCAGCTCGCCGGCGGGCTGTCGCAGACCAGCGGCGGTGCCGGTCAGCTCGCCGACGGCGCCGACCAGCTCGCGGGTGGCACCCGCGGCCTCGCCGACGGCGCACGGCAGCTCGGCGACGGCACCGGGCAGCTGTCCGACGGCCTGGGCGAGGCGGTCGAGAAGCTGCCGAAGTACCCGGACGGAGACCGCGACAAGCTGGCGAA
The DNA here is from genome assembly GCF_017434145.1 of Saccharopolyspora sp. Taxonomy (NCBI): domain Bacteria; kingdom Bacillati; phylum Actinomycetota; class Actinomycetes; order Pseudonocardiales; family Pseudonocardiaceae; genus Saccharopolyspora; species Saccharopolyspora sp. The sequence goes on from NZ_JAFRFW010000087.1 coordinate 11,140, forward strand.
GGCGGTGGCGAACCCGGTCACGACCGCGGAAGGCACCTCCATCGGCTTCGGCTCGTCCGGCCTGGCGCTGTACGCGG
>NZ_JAFRFW010000833.1:0-7814 GCF_017434145.1 Saccharopolyspora sp.
ACAGCGCACCCCCGGAAAGCGCCGGGTCGCCGGAGCGCGCACGCCCCCCGGAGGCCCCCGCCGAGAGCTGATCCGACACGCCCGCGCGCACCACCCCGGACCAGCGCGAATGGAGTAGCCGCGGCGCGTCCGGTCGGTCACACTCGCAGCACACGCGCGGCCCCGCGCCCACGCGCCACCGGCGACGGCCCCGGCCGTCACGACGCGCGCCGAGCGCGGCACACCGGAACGCACGCCGAGAGCGATGGACCAGCCGATGCCCGATGCCTCCTCGTCCGACCCGGTGAGCTCCCAGCTGCAGGGAGTCGCCTCCACGCTGGGCGACCTGCGACTCGACGAGCTGCTCGGCGAGTTGCAGGAACGCCTGGCCCGGGTGATCAGCACCCGCGACCGGATGCAGGACCTGCTGGACGCGGTGCTGGCGATCGGCACCGAACTCGAGCTGGACAGCACCCTGCACCGCATCGTCACCACCGCCACCGAGCTGGTGCAGGCCCGCTACGGCGCGCTCGGCGTGCTCGGCCCCGGCGGCGAGTTCACCCAGTTCGTGCACGCGGGCATGGACGCCGGGACCACCACGGCGATCGGCGGCCTGCCGAAGGGGCACGGGATGCTCGGCCAGGTCACCCGCGACCCGCGGCCGCTGCGGCTGGCCGACCTCACCGAACACCCGTCCGCGATCGGATTTCCGGCGCACCACCCGCCGATGCGCAGCTTCCTGGGCATCCCGATCCGGGTGCGCGACGAGGTGTTCGGCAACCTCTACCTGACCGAGAAGCTCGACGGCGGCGAGTTCAGCCAGGACGACGAGGTGGTGCTGCGCGCGCTGGCCGCCGCCGCCGGGGTGAGCGTGGAGAACGCGCAGCTGTTCGACCAGGTCCGGTTGCGGCACCGCTGGCTGCAGGCGTCGAGCGAGATCACCACGGAGCTGCTTTCCGGGGTCAGCACCGCCGACGGCCTGCGGCTGATCGCGCAGCGCGCGATGGAGATCTCCCGCGCGGACTGCGCGCTGATCGTGCTGGCGCGGGAGGGAACCGCGACCGGACTGGCGCGGGTGGAGGCGGTCGCGGGCGAGGCCGACATCGAGGTCGGCATCCCGGTGACCACCGACGGGCCGGTGCTGGCCAGCCTCACCGGGGACACCCCGGTGCTGGAGTCGGACGTGTCGGCCTCCCCGGTCAGCGGCTTGCAGCACGTGCTGCCCGGCTACGGCCCGGCGCTGGCGGTGCCGCTGCACTCCGGCGAGGCCGGGGCGGGCGCCGTGATCGCGTTGCGGCGCAAGGGGAATCCGCCGTTCGGGCCGGGACAGGTGCCGATGCTGGCCTCGTTCGCCGACCAGACCGCGATCGCGCTGGAACTGGCCGCGAAGAACCGCGCGCAGCGCCAGCTGGACGTGTTCGGCGACCGCGAACGCATCGCCCGCGACCTGCACGACCACGTGATCCAGCGGCTGTTCGCCACCGGCCTGAGCCTGCAGGGCACGCTGCGCCGCGCCACCGACGCCGACGTGCGGCGGCGGTTGCAGCAGGCGGTGGAGCAGCTCGACGACACCGTGCGCGAGATCCGCACTGCGATCTTCGACCTGCATTCCGCGCCGGAAACCGACGAGCCGGTGAGCCTGCGCAGGCGACTGCTGGACACCGTGGCCGACGCCAGCAGCGGCGCCGGCTTCGCACCATCGGTGCGGATGTCCGGGGCCGTCGACACCGCGGTGCCCGCCACCTACTTCGAGCACGCCGAAGCGGTCGTGCGGGAGGCGGTCACCAACGCGCTGCGGCACGGCGAGGCCACCGAGATCACGGTCTCCATCGACACCGGCGCGGAACTGACCATCGAGATCGTCGACAACGGGACCGGCATCGGGGAGCATCCCGCCCGCAGCGGGCTGGCGAACCTGCGCAAGCGCGCCACCCAGTGCTCGGGCGGCCTGGAGGTGCAGGCCGCTGCCACCGGCGGCACCCGGCTGTGCTGGCACGCCCCGCTCAACAGCAACGAGCCCTGACCGCGGGGGCCAGGGCTCGTCAGGACCGGGTTCTTCGTCCCACTTGTGTTTGCTGGAATGTTTCGTCTTTCCAAGCGGCGTCAGCCGCTTTCGCCACCTAAGCAACCGGCAACGCCGCGGGTTCTCAGGCGTCTGCTCGCGAGGACAGCGGCCCGGACCTGTAAAGACGCCGCGTAGGGAGCTACGTCAGGATGAGATCCCGCAGCGAGCAGGCGCCTGAGGTTCCGCCAAGCGACCACCTACGCAAAACGAGCTCAATGCAGATCCTGCTTCAGTGCTCGTCGTAGTGGTCCTCGTGCGCGGCGTGCCGGTGGCCGTCGTGCAGGTAGTCGACGTGGTCGCCGTGCGGGACCGCGACGTGCCCGCAACCGTCGCCGTGCCGGTGGGCGTGCTGTTCGTGCACGGTGTGACCGTTGGGCTCGCACTCGTCGTAGTGCCCGTCGTGCGCGGTGTGCAGGTGCCCGTCGTGGACGTAATCCACGTGGTCGCCGTGCGGGACCGCGACGTGCCCGCAACCGTCGCCGTGCCGGTGGGCGTGGTCGGTGTGTTCCTGGTGCGCGGTGGTCATCGATCTCCTTCAGCGCTGAACGGGGTCCGGTTTGACCCGTTCAGCCTAGGAACACCGGCAGCCGAACACATGCCGAAGCACGCATGCGAACTCGTTCGAGGCGCCTGATCACTTGTCGTGGTGGCCCTGGCGCAGTTCGGTGGCCAGCACCGCTGCCTGGGTGCGGCGTTGCATCCCGAGCTTGGCCAGCAGCTGGGAGACGTAGTTCTTCACCGTCTTCTCGGCGAGGAACATCCGCTCGGCGATCTGCCGATTGGTCATGCCGACGCCGATCAGCTCCAGCACCGCGCGTTCCTGCTCGGTCAGCCGGTGCAGCGGGTCCTCCTGGGCCTGCTTGCGCCGCTGCCGCTCCAGCACGGCCGCGGTGGTGCGCGAGTCCAGCAGCGACCGGCCAGCGGCGACCTGCCGGATGGCCGAGCGCAGGTCGGAGCCGAGCACCTGCTTGAGCACGTAGCCGGAGGCACCCGCCATGATCGCGTCCAGCAGCGCCTCGTCGTCGGAGAAGGAGGTCAGCACCAGGCACCGCACGCCGGGCAGGATCGTCAGCAGTTCGCGGCACAGCTCGATGCCGTTGCCGTCCGGCAGCCGCACGTCCAGCACGGCCACGTCCGGATTCGCCCGCGGCAGCCGCACGAGGGCTTCGCGCACCGAGCCGACCTCGGCGACGATCTCGAAGTCGGTTTCGTCCTCCAGCAGATCGGCGATGCCCCGGCGCACCACCTCGTGATCGTCCACGAGCGCGATCCTGGTGCCGCGCGCGGCGCCGTCCGGTGCGCCCTCTTCCCGGACGCCGTCACCTGTGTCCATCTCGCAGCCCCGCTTCCACCCGCGGACCGCGGGCGACGCGCCAGATCTCGCCTTCCCCAGGCTAAGCGCAGCTCCCCCGGCCCACAGCAACAGCCGGATGCGCGCGCGGCCGCTCAGCTGATCCGCACTCCGGTTTCGATGTTCCGCCGCATCACGGTTCGTCCCATCTATTCGCCCGGCCGCCCACCGCGGCCGGATCCCCTCGCAGTCAAAGGTAGAAATCGGATACGCGGCGTCACACGGCCAAAGGTCCCCACCCACCCGGCCGGATGACGGGCGAGGTGATCGGTTCCGCCGCGTCGCCGGGCGTGGTGTGATCGGTCGTGCGGCTTCGAACACGGGGCGCGGACGCGAGCTGCGGAAGGGGCGGAATGCAGCGAGGACGCAGGGGCCACCCGTGCGAGGTGGACACCACCCGGCTCGGGCCGTACCAGTGCCCGGAGTGCGGGCAGCACTGGGAGGTCAACGGCATCGCCGGTTTCGAGCCGAAGGTGCGCCGGGTCAGCCGGGTGGCGTGGTTCTTCGCCAAGTGGTTCGGCTGAGGCCGATCGAGCGACCGGTCGCATCGGCACGGGCTATCGCAGGATCTTTCCCGCATCGACTCGCCCGACGGCAGCGCCCGCGCGAGAGCGCCCGCCCGGCTGGATCGCCGGACGGGCGCTGGTGCCACGGCATCGGGCTCAGGTGTACCAGGTGGGTTCCGGGATTTCGCCGAGCAACGCGTAGCGGCCGACCTCGACCCGCTTGTAGGCCACCGGGTCGTGCAGCGTGTGCGTGCGCAGATTGCGCCAGAAGATGTCCAGGCCCGCCTTGTTCGAGGTGGCCCGCGCACCGGTGACCTCGTAGATCTTGGTCGCGATCTCCAGGCCGGTGTCCACGATCCGCTGCTTCGCCGCCGCGATCAGCACGGCCGCCGAGCCGCGCTGCTGCGCGGTCACCGACTCGCGCTCGGCGTGCAGCAGTTGCTCCAGCTCGCCGCCCGCCCGGTCGATCAGCGCCTCCGCCGCCCACAGCTTGGCCTGCAGGTCGCCGTAGGCGTCGAGGACGTAGAACTCCTCGGTGGCGCTTTCCTTGTTGTCCCCGCCGTAGGGCCAGGCGCGGGTCTTCTCCCGGGTGTAAGAACTCGCCACGTCCAGCGCGCCCTGCGCGATGCCCAGGTAGAAGTTCGCGAACACCAGCTGGATGGTGGGCGTGTTCAGCGTGTTGTAGACCAGCGGCCGGAATTCCTTGTCCACGTAGCCCGCCGCCGATTCCCACGGCACCCGCACGTCGCGGATCTCGACGCTGCCGGACTCGGTGAGCCGCTGGCCCAGGTTGTCCCAGTCGTCGCCGAACACGATGCCGTCCTGGTCGGAGGGCACGATCGCGAAGATGTGCTTGTCGGTGCCCGCCAGCACGCCTTCCAGGACGGTCAGGTCGGAGACCTTGCCGCCGGTGGAGAACGACTTGCGGCCGTTGAACACGATTTCCGCGCCGTCGTCGGTGATCACCACGTCGGCGTCGCGGGGGTTGACCGCCCCGCCGAAGAACAGGACCTCGCCGGTGTAGAGCCGCTCGACCTGCTCGATCTGCTCGTCGGTGCCGACCAGCCGCACCGCCCACGCCCACAGGTAGTGGTAGCCGAGCAGCTGGCCGATGGATCCGTCGCCCTTGGCGACCTCGCGGGTGACCTTGTACGCGGTGGACCAGGTCTGCCCGCCCCCGCCGTGCTCGGCGGGGCCGAGCAGGGTCACCAGCCCGGCGTCCTTGAGCAGCCGGACCTCGGCGTGCGGGGTCTCGCCCGCCCGGTCGCGGGCGACCGCGTCGGTGGCCAGCAGCGCGGCGACGTCCTGCGCCCGCTCGATCCAGCCCTGCGCGGTGCTCGGGCGCTGCTGCCAGCGCGTAGCGGTGTCGTCGGTAACGCTCATTCTGTTGTCTCCAAGTCAGGTCAGGAGGTGTCCGCGCACCGGCCGTTGCGGCTGGCCCGGTGCGCGACCACCTGCGTGCGAAGAGTTCGAGGGCTCAGACAGCGGCGCCGACGGGATCGCCCTTGCGGTCCAGTTCGGCTTCCAGCTCGCGGACGATGGGCAGCACGTGCTGGCCGAAGTGCTCGACGTCTTCGAGGTAGTGCAGGAAACCCAGCAGGATCAGGTTCGCGCCGCGCTTCTTGTACTCGATGATCCGGTGCGCGATCTGCTCCGGGGTGCCGATCAGCCCGGTGCGGAAACCGTCGTTGTACTGCACCAGATCGGCGAACTCGGAGTCCGCCCACATGCCCTTTCCGTCCGATGTGGAATTGCCGGCCTGCTGCACGGACTTGCGGAAGCCCTCCACGGCCTCGGTGTCCGCCTTGTCCACGATCTCCCGCAGCACGGCCTTGGCCTCGGACTCGGTCTCGCGGGCGATCAGGAAGCCGTTGAGTCCGAATCGGACGGTGCGCCGGTTCGCCGCCGCGTGCTCGCGGACGTCGGCGACCTGCTCGGAGAAACCGTCGAAGTCCTTGCCGTTGCTGAAGTACCAGTCCGACACGCGCCCGGCCAGCCGCCGTGCGGCGGTGGAGTTGCCGCCCTGGAAGATCTCCGGGTGCGGCCGCCCGGGCACCTGGTACGGCTGCGGGCGCAGGCTGAAGTCGCGGATCCGGTAGAAGTCGCCTGCCAGCTCGAAGTTCGGCTGCGTCCACAATCCGCGCAGCACGCGGATGAACTCCTCGGTGCGCCGGTAGCGCTCGTCGTGCTCCAGCCACGGCTCGCCGAGGCCGGTGAACTCGCCCTTGAACCAGCCGCTGACGATGTTCACCGCGAACCGGCCCTGCGAGATGATGTCTGCGGTGATCCCGAACTTCGCCAGGATCGCCGGGTGCCACAGCCCGGGGTGCGCGGCCACGATCAGCTTCAGCCGCTCGGTCTCGGTGAGCAGGCCGAGGCTGAACGCCGCCGGATCGTGCTGCTCGGCGGCGCTGTAGCTGGAGGCGTAGCGGACCTGGCTGAGCGCGTACTCGAACCCGCTGCGCTCGGCGAGCACCGCGAGCCGCTTGTTGTAGTCGTAGCTGAACTCGGTGCGCTGTTCGATGGTGCTGGTGACCAGGCCGCCGCTGACGTTGGGCACCCAGTAGGCGAACTTCAGCGGTTCGGCGGGCTTGTCTTCGGACACGGTCGTCTCCCGTTGTGCGGTCGTGCTCGGGCGGCGGCGCGCGGACGCGCTGCACCGCGGTGCGAGAAAGGGATCGACCGGCGGGCCGCCGCGCGATTGACGCGCTGCGCGGCCGTCGCCGGGTACAGCGGAACTGCGCCTGCCTGGGAACTGAGCCGACCTGGAACCGGGCCGGTCTGGGAACTGAACCGACCCGGGAACCGGGTCTGCCTGGCAACCGGCCTGCCTGGGGAATCGGACCTGCCTGCTACAGGACGCGGAAAACGGCCGGAAGTTCGCGAGCGGCGGCGCTGGAGATCAGAATCGACAACCCTGCGCGCCGACGCGGACGAGGTCCACGTGGCGGCGTTTCGTCAGCTGCGCGGCGAACACGGGCTCATCCGACCAGGGCCGCCGAAGGACTGTCAACAGCGCCGAACGGCGTTCCACGCTGCGGACACCCGGACCATCCACAAAGGACCAATCGGCCCAGTGCGGCCCGCCGGGTGCTGGAGCCGCCCACCGGGCCCCGCGCGCGGCCGCGTTGCTGCGGGATTTCCGGGCGCACCGGCGGTAACCTGATCGGTTCGACAGCGGCCCGGCCGCCGGGGCTCGACGAAGGGATCTTGCGATGGCGAAGTTCTCCTGGCACACCCGCGCCGTGCCTGCCGAGCTGCCGGTCCGGCAGGTCTACGGATTCCTGTTCGCCCCCGACGGCCGCGTGCTCATCCGGGTCGACGGCGGCAAGCACTCGCTGCCCGGCGGACGACCCGAACCGGGCGAGTGCGGCTACGTCGAGGTGCTGCGCAGGGAGACCTTCGAGGAGGTCACGCTGGACATCACCGAGCCGCACTACCTCGGCTACCAGTGCGTGGACGACGGCGTCTCCCCGTACGCGCAGGTGCGCATGGCCGCGCGGATCAGCGGGGTGCACGCCCCGGAGCCGGACCCGGACAACGGGCGGACCTACCTGCGGCTGCTGGTGCACCCGGCGAAAGCCGGTGACCTGCTCAACTGGGGCGAAACCGGGCACCAGCAGGCCGTGGCCGCGGCGAACGCGGCGGTCGCCGTGCTGGGCCTGCCGCAGGACGGCCTGCCCGCCAGCGGATATCTCTAGGGCCTTGCGGAAGCATCCGCGCAACGGTGCTGCTCGAACTGCCGCGCGGGACCGGCCACCGGCGTAGCCACAGCCGCGGAAGGCCGCTCCCCGATCCGGCTTCATCGACCGGAAAGGCTCCCCGCCAGGACGCTCACGACAGCCGCGCCAGCTCCGGCAGTCGCCCGGCGAGTTCCTCCGGTGCGGGCATCGCGGCGATCTCGGCCGAGATC
>NZ_JAFRFW010000834.1:0-5173 GCF_017434145.1 Saccharopolyspora sp.
ATGGTCGTCGCCGTGGACCGCGGCCGGTGGACCTGCGCGCTCGACAGCGATCCCGGTCGGCTCGTCGTGGCGATGCGGGCGCGCGAACTCGGCCGCACGCCGGTGGTCGTCGGCGACACCGTCGGGCTGGTCGGCGACACCTCCGGGCGGCCGGACACGCTCGCCCGGATCGTGCGGGTCGGCGAACGCCGCAGCGTGCTGCGCCGCACCGCCGACGACAACGACCCGTACGAGCGGGTCGTGGTCGCCAACGCCGAACGGCTCGTCATCGTCGCCTCGCTGGCCGACCCGCCGCCGCGCACCGGACTCATCGACCGGTGCCTGGTCGCCGCGTACGCGGGTGGGCTCGTTCCGGTGCTGTGCCTGACCAAATCCGACCTGGCCTCGCCCGCGGACATGCTCAGCAGCTACTCGGCGCTGCCGCTGCCGGTGCTGGTGACTCGGATGGACCACCCGCACGAGCAGCTGCGCGAAGCGCTCGGCGGGCGCGTCTGCGCGCTGGTCGGGCATTCCGGCGTCGGCAAATCGACCCTGGTCAACGAGCTGGTCCCGGAGGCCGAGCGCGCCGTCGGCGAAGTCAGCGGGGTGGGCAAGGGCAGACACACCTCGACCTCCGCGGTCGCGTTGCCGCTGCCGGACGGCGGCTGGGTCGTGGACACGCCGGGGATCCGCTCGTTCGGGCTGGCGCACGTCACCCCCGACGACCTGACCGCGGCGTTCCCCGGATTCGCCGAAGCGGCCGAAGAGTGCCCGCCGAACTGCGGCCACCTCGGCGGCGCCGAGGACCCCGAATGCAACCTCGACACCTACGTCGCCGAAGGCGGCAGCGCCGAGCAGCTCGGCTCGCTGCGCCGGTTGCTGCGCTCCCGCGCAGGCCGCGACGAGCAGTGACCACCCGCCGGGGTGGCACGCGGGTTCCGCCAAGTGCCGGTCGCAGGTGGGAAAACCGTTGTACCAACGGGAATCCCGGTGATTTTCACTCGCCGCGCAGCACGTGATCGGCGTCGCCGACGCCTGGCGCGCACGCGCAACGTTGCTAGCGTGGCCGCGGACGCCGACTCCCGACGAGGAGCTGTTATGCCCTCAGTACGCGCCCGAAACCACGACCGCAGCGCACTGGCGCGCTCCTGCACCGCAATCGTGTCCGCGAGCCTGCTGGCGACCATCGGTCTCGGTGCCTGCAGCGCACCGGAAACTCCGCCACCGGCCAAGCCCGCATCGGCCGCCGCAGCACGTCCCGACCCGAGACCCACCGCCGCACCACTGCTCACCGACGTGATCAACCGGATCAGCGAGCGCGGCAGCGTGCGCACCACGGTTCGCGGCGACCTCGGCTTCATCGGCGATCTCCAAGGGCAGGGACTCGCCCGCTACAGCGGCGATCACGCCGACGTGAGCCTGCGCGGGAGCACTCGTCCCTCCCCGGCTCAGCCGCCGCAAGCCCTGGACCTCGCGATCCTCGACGGCGTCGGATACCTGAAGTCGGCGCTGCTGCGGCCGGAACCGGCCAAACCGTGGCTGCGGATCGCCCCCGACGGCACCGACTTCGCCGCGAAACTGCTCGCTCCCGCACTGCGGCAGTTGCAGGACTCGACCGATCCGCGCGCGACCTTCCAGGGCATCGAGTCCGCCACCAAGATCCAGTCCAGCGCTCCGGACCAGCTCGACGGCAAACCCGCCACGCGCTACAGCCTGCGCGTGCTCACGGCAGCGGCCGCGGCCAAGGCCCCGGACGACCAGCAGCGCCGACGATTGCAGCAGGCCGCGGACAACGGGCGTCCGGAGATCGGCTACGAGCTGTGGATCGGCCAAGATGGCCTGCCGATGCGGTTCGCCGCCGCGCAGAAGGTCGCGCAGGCCGGGCAGGTGTCGTTGGAGTCCGACTACCGCGACTGGGGTGGGCCCGTGCAGATCACGCCGCCACCGCCCGAGCAGGTCGGCGAGTTCCCCAGCGGGCCGCTACCGATGGCACAGCCACCGCAGTGACCTTCCGCCGCTGACTCGGCGCCGGGGTGCGTCGGAGCGCACCCCGGCGCCCCGGTTCACATGAGTTCCAGCAGGAACGGCACTTCCTGCGGCGCGTACCAGGCCAGTTCGTGGTCCTCGGCTTCACCGAGCACGAAGTCCGCGTCCGGATCACCCAGGTCCGCGGCATCGATGACTTCGGCCGCCGCCCGGACGGCTTCCTCGGCCTCGGACGTGTCCACGTGCACCGCCGCCACCTTCTTCCACGGCACCGGGCCGGACAGCCGGACCACCGCGTTGTCCAGGTCCGGGCGCAGCGTCGGGTCCGCGACATCGGCGGAGACCACGACGCGGCGCAGCTCCCCCTTCTCCTCTTCGTCGAGCTCGCTCGCGATCAACCGCAGCGAGGCCCTGGCGGCCTCCCGCATCGCGGCGTACTCCAATTCCTCGGTGTCACCGGCCGCGTAGGACTCCCGCAACGCGGGCGTCAACGCGAACGCCGTTCCGCTCAGCGGCTGCATCTGCGAGTCCTCCACGAAGCCCCGCAGCATCCGCACCGTGGCGGGCAGATAAACCCTCATCCGTCGACCGTCCCGATCATCTCTTCCACCGACTCCCCGATCATCGCCGCAAGCACGTGCACATCCGACATCGCATCCCGGTCACCGTTGAGCCCGAAGTACATCCCTCCGTCGTAGGAGGTCACCCCGATCGACAGCGACTGGTTCTTCGCCAGCGGCACCACCGGGAACATCTCCGTCATCTTCGCGCCCGCCGCGTACAGCGGCACTTGCGGGCCGGGCACGTTCGTGATCAGCACGTTGAACAACCGGTCGGAGAACACGTTCGCCACGCGCGCGCCCAAGGCGTGCAGCGTCGGCGGCGCGAAACCGGACACACCCACCAACGCCTCGGCAGCCACCGACTGCCCGGACTCGGCGTGCGCGCGCAACGCGTGGCTGACGTGGTGCAGCCGCAACACCGGGTTCGATTCGCCGACCGGCAGATCCACCAAGTACGCGGCAACCCGATTGGTCTCCGAACCGATGCCGGTCCCGTCCGCCGACTCGCCACCCGCGACGTCGCCGCCGCGGACCGAGACCGGCACCATCGCGCGCAACGTGGTCGACGAGGACACCGCCTCACCGCGCGAGAGCAGCCAACTGCGCAGCGCGCCAGACACGACCGCGAGCACGACATCGTTGACGGTCCCGCCGTGTGCGCGCCGGACGGCCCGGAAATCGTCGAGGCGGGCGCTGGAAACGGCGAACCGCCGCTGCGTCGAGGTCGGGACGTTCAACGGGCCGCCGGGCGATGGCAACGCCGCGGCACGCACCGCCGAGGCCAGGCCGCCGAGCGCGCTGGAAACCTTGCGCACCGTCGCGGTCGCGTCCACGACCGCGGAACGGACGTTCTCCACGACCTCGCCAGGGCGCTGGACCGCTTCGGTCACCGCCTCGAGCACCAGCTGCGCGGAACTCGGTTCCGGACGCGGCATCCACAGATCCTCGCGCTCTGCCGAAGAGTTCTCCGCAGCCGTGTTCAGCAGCACCTGTCCGATGTCGATCGCGCCGATCCCGTCGATCATCGCCTGGTGCGTCTTGGTGATCACCGCGACCCTGTTCCGGGACAATCCTTCGACCAAGTAGAGCTCCCACAACGGGCGCGCCGGATCGAGGTTGCGCGACATCAGCCGCGCCACCAGATCGTGCAGCTGCTCGTCCTTGCCCGGCTTCGGCAACGCCGAACGCCGGACGTGGTAGGTGATGTCGAAGTCCTGATCGTCCACCCACACCGGTCGCGCCAACCGGCCCGGTATCTGCCGGACCTTCTGCCGGTACCGCGGCACCAGGCCCAGCCTGCGGTCGATCATCGCCAGCACGCTGTCGTAGTCGAACCCGGTGCGGGGACGGCGGAACACCGCGACCCCTCCCACGTGCATCGGCGTCGTGTGGTCCTCCAAGTACAGGAACGAGGCGTCGAGGGCGGAGAGGCGATCGGGCATGTCCGCGATACTGGCACACCACCGGGCGGCTACGAGCCGTACGCGCGCCGCGTGTGACACTGGACGTCGTGACCAGCACTGCCTCCCCAAAAGATCGGTTCGTCACCGTCTACGGCCGGAAACCGGTCCGCGAGGCGCTGTCCGACATGGACTTGCGCGTGGACAAGGTGATCATCGCCGAGGGCCTCGGCGGTGCGATGATCAACCAGATCAAGGAGGCCGCCGCGGATCGCGCGGTGAAGGTGCAGCGCGCGAGCGCGCATCGGGTCAAGGTGCTGGCGGGCAACGGGCGGCACGACCAAGGCGTGCTGGCCGACGTCGTAGCCAGGAACATGCGGCCGCTGGTCGACGCGCTCGAGGACCCCGCCACCGCGCCGCGCCAAGTACTGCTGCTCGACGGACTGACCACGCCGGCGAACGTGGGGATGATCCTCCGGACCGCCACGGCCGCCGGGATCGACGGCATCGTCGTGCCGCACCGAGGCGTTGCCGGACTGGATCCGCTGGTCGTCAAAGCTTCCGCCGGGATCGCGTTCCACTCGCCTGTCCTGCGTGCAACGACCGCGGGTGACGCCGCGGAACAGCTGACCGAAGCCGGCTACCCGCTCTACGCGCTGGAAGCGCACGGCCCGGAGAACGTCTTCGAGGCCGACTTCGGACCACGCGCCGCCTTCGTGCTGGGCAGCGAAACGGCCGGACTGTCCGAGGACGTCGCCACGCGCATCGCGCAGCGGGTCGCCATTCCGATGCGGGGCGGGGTCGAATCGTTGAACGTCGCCAGTGCTGCGGCCGTGCTCTGCTTCGAGCTGCTTCGACGGCGCGAGAGCTGAGGCGCGATGTGGCGGACTTCGAGTCCGCCACCGCCGCGGCGACATAACGCACCTGCGGCAACTTCATGATATCCGTCTGTGAATAGCAGAAGGCCCCGGAACCGTGGTTCCGGGGCCTTCCCCATTTACGAGTATTGTCGGCGGTGTCCTACTCTCCCACACCGACACAAGTGCAGTACCATCGGCGCTGGAGTGCTTAGCTTCCGGGTTCGGAATGGGACCGGGCGTACCCCGCTCCGCTATACCCACCGACAAACCAACACACACCCAAACCCCATACGGGTGTGCTCACCAAAGGTGAAACCTATTCAACTATGCCTGACCACAAGAGTTGTTGCCTCAGACACCATATAGTGGACACGAGACATCCCTG
>NZ_JAFRFW010000835.1:0-3741 GCF_017434145.1 Saccharopolyspora sp.
ACACGGCGGGACGTTTCCGCAGGTCTGTCACTCGGCCCTCCCCCTGATCGCGCTGCCAACGCGGCAAGGTAGCAGAGCACCGCCGCGCTGCGGGCGCTTTCGCGGGGACGCTTCGGGGGCATCGTTGTCCGATGTGGACACAGCAGGTGCTTCGAGCCGCCCTGCAGCTCCGCGCGGTCAGCCGGGCTTGCTCGCCAGCAAGTAGCCCTGCTGCGTTCGCTCCGCTCCCGCGACGGGTTCGCGCAGCAGCCGGGCGTGGACGGGAAGTCCGGCCGCCGCCAGCAGTTCGGCGACGTGCTCGGGCCGGTACCGGACGTAGTCGAGCGAGATCGCGCGGCCGAACGCTTCGGTGAAGCGCAGCGGCTCGTCGCCGACCTGGAAGACCAGCAGCACGTGGCCACCAGGCGCGAGAACGCGGTGGAACTCCGCGAAAGCCTCCGGGAGTCGTTCCGGCGGGACGTGGATGATCGAGTAGCTCGCGACCACGCCGCCCAAGGAATTTCCGGCACGGGCAGTTCCAGCATCGAGCCCACCTCGAACCGGATGTCCGGGTGCGCGCGGGCGGCCACCTCGAGCATCCCCGGCGAGAGGTCGATCCCGAAAACCGACAAACCCAGCTCGCGCAGGTGCGCCGTGGTGCGGCCCGTCCCGCAGCCGACATCGGCGACCCGACCACCCTCCGGGACGAGTTCCGCGAACGCCGCCAGCAGCGCTCGGTCCAGCGGCTTGCCCGCCAACTCGTCGCGGAAGTGCCCGGCCCAGTCGGCGGCCAGCACGTCGTACGACTCGCGCGTGCTGCGCAGGAAACCCGGTTCGTCCACGAGCGGAGACTAGACGGCGACGCGGCCACCGAGGCGGGGAACGCGCGAACTCCCCGCGCCCCGGATCGCCGCCGCACCGCGAGGGCTGCCGGGACGGGACCGCCCGCCCGGTAGGATGGCGCCGATTCGCGGTTACCATCCGCGGCCGCGTGCGCAGGCCTTCTGCCGAAGGCAGGACCGGCGTCCCGCCGACCGGAAGCCGCGCATCCCGCGCGACGAGCGCGACCATCCTCACCGAAAACGGTATTGGAGCTTTCCAGCATGACCCGCCACCTGGTAACCAGTGCGCTTCCGTACATCAACGGCATCAAGCACCTGGGCAACATGGTCGGGTCCATGCTCCCCGCCGACGTCCACGCCCGGTACCTGCGCCAACGCGGCCACGAGGTGCTGTTCATCTGCGCCACCGACGAGCACGGCACGCCCGCCGAGCTGGCCGCGGCCGAAGCGGGCCTGCCGGTCGCCGAGTTCTGCGCGCAGCAGCACCAGGTGCAGGCCGAGATCTACCGCGGTTTCGGGCTGTCCTTCGACCACTTCGGCCGCAGCTCTTCACCGCAGAACCGCGACATCACACAGCACTTCGCGCGGAAGCTGCACGAGCACGGCTTCATCGAGCAGCACGCGGTGCGGCAGGTCTACTCGGCCGCCGACGGGCGATTCCTGCCGGACCGCTACATCGTCGGCACCTGCCCCTACTGCGGTTACCAGCGGGCGCGCGGCGACCAGTGCGAGAACTGCACGCGGGTGCTGGACCCGACCGACCTGATCGAACCGCGTTCGGCGATCAGCGGCAGCACCGAGCTGGAAGTGCGCGAGACCAAGCACCTGTTCCTCACCCAGTCCAAGCTCACCGACGAGGTCGAGCGGTGGCTGGACGACAACAGCGCCTCGTGGCCCACGCTGTCCTCCTCGATCGCGCGGAAATGGCTCACCGAAGGCCTGCACGACCGGTCCATCACCCGCGACCTGGACTGGGGCGTCGCCGTGCCCGGCGACACCTGGCCGGAGCTGGCCGAAGAGGGCAAGGTCTTCTACGTCTGGTTCGACGCCCCGATCGAATACATCGGTGCCACCAAGGAATGGGCCGACGAGGCACCGGAGCAGCGGGACTGGAAGTCCTGGTGGTACGAGGCCGACGACGTGACCTACACGGAGTTCATGGCCAAGGACAACGTCCCCTTCCACACCGTGATGTTCCCGGCCACGCTGCTGGGCACCCGCGAGCCGTGGAAGAAGGTCGACCACGTCCAGTCGTTCAACTGGCTCACCTACTACGGCGGGAAGTTCTCCACCAGCGAGCAGCGCGGCATCTTCACCGACCAGGCGCTGGAGCTGATGGGCGCGGACTACTGGCGGTACTTCCTGATCGCGAACGCGCCGGAGTCCGACGACGCGTCGTTCTCGTGGGAACTGTTCGCCTCGGTGGTGAACAAGGACCTCGCCGACACCCTCGGCAACTTCGTCAACCGGGTGCTTTCGTTCAGCCGCAAGCGGTTCGGCGAGCAGGTGCCCGCCGGTGGCGAGCCGGGTGAACCGGAGCGGCGGCTGGCCGACGAGGTTGCGCGGCTGCTCGGCGACTACCAGGACAACCTGGAGGCCAACCAGTTCCGCAAGGCGGCCCAGGCGTTGCGGGCGTTGTGGAGCGCGGGCAACTCCTACCTGGAGGAGAAGGCCCCGTGGATCGAGATCCGCACCGATCAGGAAGCCGCCGCGCTCACGCTGCGCACGGCGATGAACCTGATCTACCTGTACGCGGTGGTCTCGGAGCCGCTGATTCCGGGCGCGGCGCAGTCGATGCGGGAGGCGTTCGCCGCCGACGACCCGGCGCGGCGCTGGGTCACCACCGACGAAGCCACCTCGTTCGGCCTCGTCGAAGCGGGCACCGGCTTCACCATCCCGCCGGTGCTGTTCAAGAAGATCACCGACGATGAGCTGGCCGACTACCGCACCCGCTTCGGCGCCGAACCCGCCGAGAGCTGACCCCGGGCCGACACACCGCGCCTCCCTCGCTCAACGCGGGTTTGTTCCGGGGTTGCGGCTGGCGGGTGGTGGCCGCGCACGTCGGGCGTCGGCTCTGGAACCGAGCGAAGGGGTCGTTCGCCCCGATAGATGGAGTGCGGAGCTCCTTCACTCGAAGTTCAGCGCCGCGACTGCGGAGTCAGGTCGGCGACCGGGCCGATGATGATCACGGCCGGGGGTTTCACGTCCTGCTCGGCGACGGCGTCGGCGACCTCGGCCAGCGTGCTGCGCACGGTGGCCTGGGTGCGCATGGTGCCTTCCTGCACGATCGCCACCGGCGATTTCGGGTCGCGGCCGTGCTCCAGCAGCACCGCCGCGAACTCGCCGATGCGCTTGACCGCCATCCTCAGCACCCGCGTGCCCTTGAGCTTCGCCAGCGCGGGCCAGTCCACCAGTGAAGTCTCGTCGTGCGGCCCGACGTGCCCGGACACCACGACGACCTCGTGCGCCACCCCGCGGTGCGTCACCGGCACGTCGGCCACCGCGGGAACCGAGAACGCGCTGGTGATGCCGGGTACGGCGGTCACCGCCACGCCCGCTTCCACGCAGGCGAGCAGTTCCTCGTAGCCGCGGCCGAACACGTACGGGTCGCCGCCTTTGAGGCGCACCACGAACTTCCCGGCCCGCGCGTGCTCGACCAGCAGCGAGTTGATCACGTCCTGGTTCGCCGCGCGCCCGTACGGGATCTTCGAGGCGTCGACGACCTCCACGTGCGGCCCGAGCTCTTCGAGCAGTTCGCGCGGCGCGAGCCGATCGGTGATCACCACGTCGGCGCGGCCGAGCAGCTGCCGCCCGCGCACCGTGATCAGGTCGGGTGCGCCGGGACCGCCGCCGACCAGGGCGACACCGGGTGCGGGCGGCTCGGCGCGGTCGTCGGCCACGCCGGTGCGCAGCGCCTCGA
>NZ_JAFRFW010000836.1:0-4135 GCF_017434145.1 Saccharopolyspora sp.
ACGGCCACCAACACCGGCCAATACCTGTAGGAACTGTTTCGGACCTTGTTTTGGCTGCTTTGGTGGTTACTGCTCAGCGGCTTCGCCGCTGACTAAAAGAAAGACAGCGGGTTCCGGCAAGGACGGAACCGAGTGGTTCCCGTGGCGGGTGCCGGACTCCGGTGCCCGCCACGGGTGTGTGCGGGGTCCGGGTGTCGATCCCGGCGGCGGGCGGTTAGGTTCGCAGCATGATCTCCACGCGCCGGATCGGTCTGGGCTTGGCCGCGCTGGGCCGCCCCGCCTACATCAACGTCGGCCGCACCGACGCGCTGCCCGAGCACCGCACCGCCGCAGCGATGCGCGAGCACACCGCGGTCGTCCTGGACGCGGCTTACGCGGCCGGGGTGCGCTGGGTGGACGCGGCTCGTTCCTACGGCAGCGCCGAGGAGTTCCTGGCGGCTTGGCTGGGTGAACGCGGCCACGAGGACGTCACCGTCTCCAGCAAGTGGGGCTACGCCTACGTCGCGGAGTGGCGCATCGAGACCGAGGTGCACGAGGTCAAGGAGCACTCGGTGGAGCGCCTGCGGGAGCAGTGGGCGCAGACCCGCGAGCTGCTCACCGACCGCGTCGACCTCTACCAGGTGCATTCGCTGACCACGGACAGCCCGCTGTTCGAGGACGCCGCGTTGCAGCAGGAGCTGGCGAAGCTGCGCGATTCCGGCGTGCGACTGGGCATCTCCACCAGCGGTGCGGCGCAGGCCGAGACGATCGAACGCGCGTGGGAGCTCGAAGCGGGCGGGCAGCAGCTGTTCGGCGCGGTGCAGTCGACGTGGAACTCGCTGGAACCTTCGGCGGGACGGGCGCTGCGCGCGGCGCACGACGGCGGCTGGCAGGTGCTGGTGAAGGAGTCGCTGGCCAACGGGCGGCTCGCGGTGAATCCGCCGGAGCAGGTCGCGCGCATCGCCGAACGGCGCGGCGTGGGGCCGGACGCGGTCGCGCTGGCGCACGTGCTGGTGCAGCCGTGGGCGGACGTCGTGCTCGTCGGCCCGGCGGGGCCGGAGCAGCTGCGGTCGAACCTGGCGGCGTGCTCGGTGGAGCTCACCGACGACGAGCTGCGGGAACTGGCTTCGGTGGCGCGGGACGCGCCGACCTACTGGGGTGAGCGTTCGGCGCTGCCGTGGCACTAGGGGGGTTCCGGAAAGTCGGCCTCAGCCGCGTTGCGACGGCTTCTGGGTTCTGTTTAAGAAGCGGCGTCAGCCGCTTGCGGTGCGCGAGGACTCAGGCCGACCACCGGCGGGTTCTCAGGCGTCTGCTGGCGAGGACAGCGCCGACGCCGCGTAGGGCGGCTACGTAAGGAGGCGATCCCGGAGCCAGCAGACGCCTGAGGTTCCGCTACCCGACCACCTACGCAGACCGCTTCCTAAACACTCCTTAGTCGTGGTCCTGCCGCCAGCTCAGCCATTCCTCGACGAACTGGCGCCCGTCCGGCACGAACGGCCACGCCGGGTCGGCGAGCCGGGCGCGCAGTTCCGCGATGCGCATCCACCAGCCGTCGGCGACCTCTTCGGGCTGGTGCACGATCGGCCCGCTCCACCGCGCTTCGTACAGGAACGCGTGATACCGGACCGTGCCCTGGTCGAACACCGACCGGAACAGGAACCGCACCGGCGCGTCCAGGATGCCGAGTTCCTCGGCGAGCTCCCGCTGGGCGGTGCTGTCCGGCTCTTCGCCGGCCGCCACGACGCCTCCGGCGCAGCAGTCGTGCATCCCGGGGTGCACGTCCTTGTCGTCGGTGCGCCGGTGCACGTACACCGATTCCCGGTCGGGTGAGAGCACCAGGACCGACGAGGCCGCGTGCCAAAGCCCGTCGCGGCGCATCAGCCAGCGCGGCGCCGCACCCGCGACCCGGCCGCTGCGCTCGTAGATCGCCACCTGCTCGTCCTGCGCTCCCACGCCGCCATCCTCGCAGAACCGCATCCGTGCCAGAGCTGCACGTGAATCCCACGAGACACCGGCGTGCCACCCACCGCGGTAACGGGGCCGAACGCACATCGCCGGAAACTCTGCTCAGCGCCGTTGAACCCGTAGGCTTCCAGGTATGCGGCGGATCATGGGAACAGAGGTGGAGTACGGCATCGTCGTGCCGGGCGACGCGACGGCCAACCCGGTGCTGACCTCCACCCACATCGTGCTCGCCTACGCGGCCGCGGCGGACATCCCGCGCGCCCGCCGGGCGCGGTGGGATTACGAAGTGGAGTCGCCCCTGCGGGACGCCCGTGGTTTCGACCTCGGTGCGCAGGCGTCGCAGAACAACGGTTCGGACAGCGACGACCTCGGCGCGGCCAACGTCATCCTCACCAACGGCGCCCGGCTCTACGTCGACCACGCGCACCCCGAGTACTCCGCCCCCGAGGTCACCAACCCGCGGGACGTGGTGGTCTGGGACAAGGCCGGTGAGCGGGTCATGGAGGAGGCCGCGATCAAGGCGGCCAGCGTGCCCGGCACCGCGCAGATGCAGCTGTACAAGAACAACGTGGACGGCAAGGGCGCCAGCTACGGCACCCACGAGAACTACCTGATGGCCCGGAGCACCCCGTTCACCGCGGTCATCGCCGGGCTGACGCCGTTCTTCGCGTCGCGCCAGGTGATGTGCGGCTCCGGCAGGGTCGGGCTCGGTCAGGCGGGGGAGAAACCCGGCTACCAGCTGTCCCAGCGTTCCGACTACATCGAGGTCGAGGTCGGGCTGGAGACCACGCTCAAGCGCGGCATCATCAACACCCGCGACGAGCCGCACGCCGACGCCGACAAGTACCGCAGGCTGCACGTCATCATCGGCGACGCCAACCTCGCCGAGACCTCCACCTATCTGAAGGTCGGCAGCACCGCGCTGGTGCTGGACATGATCGAGTCCGGGGTGCGCTTCGACGACCTGAAGCTGGCCGATCCGGTGCAGGCGGTGCACGCGATCAGCCACGACCCCTCGTTGCGCCAAGTGGTCGAGCTCGCCGACGGGCGCCGGTTCACCGGCCTGGACCTGCAGCGCGCCTACCACGAGCGGGCCGCGCAGCACCTGGAGGCCAACCCCGACCAGGTCGGCCGCGAAGTGCTCGAAACCTGGGGCGAGGTGCTGGACCTGCTCGGCGGCGACCCGATGGACTGCGCCGATCGGCTGGACTGGCCCGCCAAGCTGCGCCTGCTGGAGAACTACCGCGAACGTGGCAACCTCGGCTGGGCGTCCCCGAAGCTGCACATGATCGACCTGCAGTACTCCGACGTGCGGCTGGGCAAGGGCCTGTTCAACCGGCTGGTCGCGCGCGGTTCGATGCGCCGGATCGTCACCGAGGACGAGGTCCGCGCGGCGGTCACCGAGCCGCCGGAGGACACCCGCGCCTACTTCCGGGGCCGCTGCCTGGAGCGCTACCCGGCGGCGGTCGCGGCGGCGTCCTGGGACTCGGTCATCTTCGACCTGGGCCGGGACTCGCTGGTGCGCATCCCGACGCTGGAGCCGCTGCGCGGCACCCGCTCGCACGTGGGCGAGCTGCTGGAGGCCGCCTCCAGCGCCGAGGAGCTCGTCGACTCGCTCACCCGCGGCTGAACGGTCCGGCACCGGAAAGCCCAGCATCGAACGGCTCGGCACCGACGACTCCGGATCGGTTCCGCGCTCCGGGAAAAGATCCGACGCCGCCCCTTCGGATGTGGGCGAACAGGGGTTCTGCTGGGTACTGTTCAGTCAGGATGTCCTTGTCCGGCGACCACGTCCGAGGCTGATCGGGTTAACCGGGGCGAATCGGGCCAACCGGTCCGATCGGGCACCGGCACCGGTGGCGGTACCGGCATCCGGAGGGACGGACATCCAAGGACGATCACCGGGAGGCGAGATGTCCCAGGAAAAAGTCCAGCGGCCCGACGGCGGGGACGACGACGAGGAATCGGGTCCGGAAGCCGCCGGTCAGGAACGTCGCGAGAAGCTCGGCGAAGACGTCGACGCCATCCTGGACGAGATCGACGACGTCCTGGAGGAGAACGCCGAGGACTTCGTGCGGGCGTACGTGCAGAAGGGCGGCGAGTAACCGCCCGGGGCGGCACCGCCGGGCCGGTATGACACGGTCCGGCGGTCTTCGCTCGAGGACCCGATCATGATTAGAGTGCGGGGAGG
>NZ_JAFRFW010000837.1:0-12020 GCF_017434145.1 Saccharopolyspora sp.
CGCGTTTTTCGCGGTCGTCTTCATTCAATCAGCCCTAGACAAGCTGGTCGACCGCGACGGCAACATTGCGTTCTTCAGCGATCACTTCAAAAACAGCCCGCTGCCGACCGCGGCGGTGCCGCAGTTCCCGGAGCAGGAGACCAACGCGGCGCGGGTGCGCGACCTCGGGCTCGGGCGGTGGCTCGACGCGGCAGAGCTCGACCCGGGGTCGCTGCGGGCGGCCGTCGAAGACGTTGCCGAAGACGCGGACGTGCGGGCGAACCTCGCGTGGATGCGGCAGGTGATCGCCGAGAGCGGCGGTGCGGCCGCAGCCGCCGACATCGTGGAGAGCCGGCTCTGATCGCATCGGTGCGTACCGGCGCGGGGCAGCGGGTAACCGCGAGGTCGTGCGGGGGTTCACGAGCATCGCGCTGGTCGCGGTCGGGTTGGGTGCGCTGACCGGCTGCGGCGGGACGGTGCTGGAGTCCGCCAGCGGTGGCCCAGCGGGTGCCGCGGGGACCATCGGCACCAACGAGGGCGTCGGGCAGATCAAAGTCCGCAACGTGCACTTGGCCGCCACCGAAGCGGGCTATCCGCCTGGTTCCGCCGCACCGGCCGAGCTCTTCCTGATCAATAACGGGATGCGGCAGGACGCACTGGTCGGAGCGCGTTCCCCGCAAGCCGAACGGGTCGAGCTGCGATGGGACCGGGGCTGCGACGGGCAGGCCGAACCCGTGCCGCAGATCCCTGTCACCGCGCAGGGCACGGTCCCGCTGGCGCCCGGCCAGCCCGAGTCGGCCACGCCGTACCGGCTGGAGGTCATCGGGTTGGAGCGGGTGGCCCGCCCGGGAACGACGTTCCCGCTGACGTTGACCTTCGCGCAGGCAGGTGACGTGCGCGTGGACGCGAAGATCCAAGCCACCCGCGACGGCGACAAGCCCCCGCCGCACCCGTGCGCGGCACCGCCCGGTCCACCGGCGACCGCGCCACCGCCTCCGCGAACACCGCAGGGCAGGGAATTCACCGCGCAGGGCACGGTCCAAGCCGGTCCCCGGCCGGACTGCCGGCTGCTGACCGGACACGGCAGGCCGTACATCCTGGTCGGCGGCGATCCGGCCGTGGTGCGGCCGGGAGCCGAGATCACCGTGCGCGGTTCTCCGGTACCTGAGCTGCGCACGCCGTGCGGCCACGGCACCACGCTGCACGTGCTGCAAGCGATGCCGAGGTGACGGCGCAGCACCGGCGGGATCACCCCAGCGGGATCACTGCGGCGGGTTCGCGCACGACGGGTTCAGCAGCTTCTGGATCTCCGGAGTCCGCATGTTCTCCTTCGTGACCAGCGTCGAACCGGTGTCGGTGGCCGGGCTTTCGCCCGGCAGCCTGCGAATGTCGGTGATCGCCGACTGGACCGAGGAATAGCCCATCTTGAACGGGTTCTGCGCGATCAGACCGGTGATCACGCCGTCCTTCAACGACTCGATCTGGCCTTCCGAGGTGTCCCACCCGATGATCTTGACCTGGCCGGCCTTGCCCGCCTGCCGAACCGCCTCGGCCGCGCCCAGCACGCTCGGCTCGTTGCCCGCGTAGATCCCGTTCAGGTCCGGGTTCGCGGTCAGGATGTCCTGGGTGACCTGCAAGGCGGTGTTGTAGTCGCTGCTGGAGGACTGCCGCGCCACCAGCTGCAGGCCCGGGTTCTTCGCCAGCCCGCGCTCGAAGCCCTCCGCGCGGGTCTCGTTCGTGCTGGTGCCCGGCAGGAACTCGATGAACGCGACCTTGCCGCGCCCGCCGAGCTGGTCGGCCAGCAGCTGGGTGCCCTGCTCGGCGGCCTGCACGTTGTTCGTGGCGTAGACCGGCACGCCCGGCGGCTGCGGCGTGGTGCCGGAGTCCATGTTCACCACCGTGGTGCCCTGCTGCAGAGCCGACTCCGACACCTGCGCGAGCGCTTTCGCGTCCGTGGCGGCATAAACCAGACCCTGCACGCCCTGGGCGATGGTGTCCTGCAGCAGGCTCTGCTGACCGCTGACGTCGTCCTCCGAAGTGACGCCGTCCCAGTAGACGTTGACGTTCGGATGTTTCGAGGCCGCGCACTCGGCGCCGACGCGCACCTGCTCCCAGAAGTCGAACCCGATCGCCTTCGGGATCACCGCGAGCCGGATCGCGCCGCCCTCCGCGGCGGCCGTCCCGCTCGGCCGGTGGATCCGCACGCTGCAGCCCGACGCGGCCAGCAGCACGACCAGGCACAGCAGTCCCAGCAGCTTCTTCATCGCCGAACCCCTCACCCGACGTCCCCGGCGAGCTTGCGGCGCTGGTACCGGTCCCACCACACCGCGAGCCAGATGATCACGCCGATCAGCACGTTCTGGTAGAAGGTGCCGATGTTCAGCTGCACCGCACCGTTGCGGATGACCGCAACCAGGAACGCGCCGATCAGCGAACCCAGCACCGTGCCGCGCCCGCCGAACAGGTTCGCCCCGCCGATCACCACGGCCGCGATCACGTCCAGCTCCAGGCCCTCGCCGAAGTTCGGCTGACCCGAGTTGATCCGCGAAGCCGCGATCATGCCGCCGAGCCCGGCCAGCATCCCGGACAGCACGTAGACCCAGGTCGTGTGCTTGCGCACCGGCACGCCGGACAGCCGCGCGGCCTCCGAGTTCGAGCCCATCACGTAGGAGTAGCGGCCCAGCCGGGTGCGGGTGAGCACCAAGTGCCCGAGCACCGCGACCACCACGATCATCAGCACCGGGATCGGCACCGGACCGATCACGCCCTGCCCGAGCAGGCGGAACGACTCCGGCGCGCCGAACACCGCGACCGCGCCGGTGCTGATCAGCACCAGACCGCGGGCGACGCTGAGCATCCCCAGCGTCGCGATGAACGGCGGCAGCCCCACCGTCGACACCAGCAGGCCGTTGACCAGGCCCGCGGCCGCGCCGACCACGAGTCCGCCGAGGATGCCCACCAGCGGGTTGAAGCCGAAGTCGGCCATCAGCATCACGCCGAGCACCCCGGACAGCGCGGCCACCGAACCCACCGACAGGTCGATGCCGCCGGTGATGATCACCAGCGTCACGCCGACCGCCATCACCGCGTTCACCGAGGTCTGCGACCCCAGGTTGAACAGGTTGTCCGCGGTCAGGAACGACGGCGCGATGATCGAGAGCACCACGAACACCACGATCAGCGCCCCCGCAGCGGCGACCTGCGAGATCGCTCCGGAGAAGCGGTCGGTCAACCCGCCGAGCAGGCCACCGGAGGCCGCACCCCCGCTTTCCGATCTGTCCTCTTCGACCGGCGGCTGCCCGCCAGGCCCGGTCGGCGACTGCTCGCTCACTGGTCCTCCCTCGCTCCGGTCGCCAGCGCCACGATCCGTTCTTCGGAGAACTCGGCGCGCTCGAGCTCACCGGTGATCCGCCCCTCGCGCAGCACGAGGATCCGGTCGCACATGTTCAGCAGCTCCGGCAGGTAGCTGGAGATCAGCACGACCGCCTTGCCGTCCACGGCCAGCGCGTCCAGCTGGCCGAACATCTCCGATTTCGCCCCGACGTCCATGCCGCGGCCGGGCTCGTCGAACAGCAGCACCTCGGCCTCGGTCTGCAGCCAGCGCGCCAGCACGACCTTCTGCTGGTTGCCGCCGGACAGCGCCTGCACCGGGCGGCCGATGTTCGGCACCCGGATCCGCAGCCGGTCCCGTTCCCGTTGCGCGACGCGGCGTTCCGCGCCCAGGTCGATCAGCCCGCCCGCCATCGGCAACTTCGCCAGCGTGATGTTCTTGTCCACGCCGAGCTGCAGCGCCAGCCCGTCGGACTTGCGGCTCTCGGTGAGGTAGCCGATGCCCGCGGCGATCGCGTCCGCCGGGCCGCGGATCTTGAGTTCCCTGCCGTCCAGCTCGACCGAGCCGGAATCCGGCGGTTCGGCCCCGAACACCGATCGCGCCAACTCGGTGCGCCCGGCACCCACCAGCCCGGCCATGCCGACGATCTCGCCCGCGCGCACCTCGAACGACACGTCGCGCACCGCCGCGCCGCGGGACAGCCCGCGCACCCGCAGCCGCACCTCGCCCGGCTCGGTGTGGGTGCGCGGGTAGAGGTTCTGCACGTCGCGGCCCACCATCAGCGCGACCAGCCGCGACTCGTCCAGCTCGGCCACCGGCCGGGTCGCGACCACCTCGCCGTCGCGCAGCACCGTCACGCGGTCGCCGATCTCGAAGATCTCGTCCAGCCGGTGCGAGATGTACAGGACGCCGATGCCGTTGGCGGTGAGCTCGCGGACGATGCCGAACAGTTCCGCGGTCTCCTGCTCGGTCAGCGTCGCCGTCGGCTCGTCCAGGATGAGCAGCTTCGCCTCGACCGCCAGCGCCTTCGCCAGCTCCACCCGCTGCTGCTGCGCGGTGGAGAGCTTGCCCACCGGCCGCGCGGGATCGACGTGCAGCCCGACCCGCTTGAGCAACGCCCGCGCCTGCTCGCGCTCGGCGCTGCGGGAGATCCACCCCGCGCTGCCGGGCTCATGCCCGATGAACAGGTTCTCCGCCACCGACAGGTCGGGGGCCAGCGCGAATTCCTGGTGCACCATCGAGATCCCGAGCCTGCGCGCCGCGGCGGGGCCGCGGAAGGACACCGGCCGGCCGTCGACCTCGACGGTGCCGGAGGAGGGTTCCTCGACCTGCGCCACCAGCTTCATCAGCGTCGACTTGCCCGCGCCGTTCTCACCGGCCAGCACGTGCACCTCGCCCGCGCGCACGTCCAAGTGGACCCCGGAGACCGCGACCACCCCGGGGAATCGTTTGCTCACGTCGTCGAGCCGCACCAGCACCGGCGCCGCCGACCCCTCGGAACGCGACACGGTGTGCCTCCCTCGATCATCGTTGATCAGGTACCGCCACTGCGGTGCGCCGGAGCATACTCACCGCGGCACTGCGCCGGAAGAGTTGCGGCGAACCCGAGTAACCGATTACCAGCAGCCCTCGCGAACGCACTCGGCGGGGATCGCGACAACGCCGGTGTCCGAATCCGTAAGCTGGCCCCCGCCACCGAGTCATCGAGGGGGACTTGAAGTGCAGCCGTTGCTGGCAAGCGATCCCGCCAAGGTCGGGGACTACCGCCTGCTCGCCCGCATCGGTGGCGGCGCGATGGGCGCGGTGTACCTGGCGCGTTCCCGCGGCGGCCGCGTCGTGGCGATCAAGGTGGCCCGCCCGGAGCTCGCCGAGGACGCGGAGTTCCGCGAACGGTTCCGCCGCGAGGTCGACATGGCCCGCTCCGTCGGCGGGTTCTGGACCGCCGCTGTCGTCGACGCCGAACCGGACGCCGAGCAACCGTGGCTGGCCACCGAATACGGGCCCGGCCCGACGCTGCACAGCGCGGTCTCCGACCACGGCGCGCTGCCCGAGCCGACCGTGCGCAGCCTCGCCGCCGGGCTGGCCGAGGCGCTCAGCGCGATCCACCGCGCCGGGCTGGTGCACCGCGACCTGAAACCGGGCAACGTGCTGCTGGGGCCGGACGGGCCGCGGGTCATCGACTTCGGCATCTCGCGCGCGGTGACCAACAGCGCGCTCACCGCCACCGGGATCTTCCTCGGCACGCCGGGGTACTTCTCACCGGAGCAGACCACCGGCAGCGACGTCGGCCCGCCCAGCGACGTGTTCTCGCTCGGCGCGGTGCTGGTGTTCGCGGCAGGCGCCGCCGGGCCGTTCGGCTCCGGCAGCGCACCGGTGATGCTGTACCGGGTGGTGCACAACCATCCGGACCTGAGCGCGCTGAGCCCGGGCCTGCGCTCGCTGCTCGGCCCGTGCCTGGCGAAGGAACCGGCCGAGCGGCCGACGCCGGACCAGCTGCTGGACGCGATCGGCGCGACGAGCCCGCAGGGCGACAACTGGCTCCCGCCCGCGATCAGCGCCGTGATCAACGAGCACACCACGCAGCTCAAGCAGGCTTCCGAGGCGGCGTTCGAGATGCCGCTGCCGGGTGGTGCCGCCCAGAACGGCGGCACGGCTCAGAGCAGTGCTGCCCACCAGGGCGGCAACCGAGGAACCGCATTCGCGCAGCCGCCCGGCGGGCAGGCCGTGCCCGGCTCGGCCGCGTTCCAGGCCGGCACGCCGTCGAACCCCGGCTCACGACCGCGGGGTGACTGGTCGGCCGCACCGCCGCAGTCCCGGAACCCGAACGCGGGGGCCGCGCCCGCCGCGCAGACCAAGCGGCCGCCCGCCCCGAAGGCTCCCGAACCGTCGTTCCCGTCGTCGGTGCCGCGGAAGGTTTCCGCGAACACCCCCGGACCGGTGTTCGTCACCGGCGGTCGCGGCGGCGCGCTGCTGTGGGCGGTGTTGATGTTCGTGGTAGCGGCCGGCGCTTACACGCTCGGCGACGAAGTCGCCGGCAACCCGGTACCGACGCTGGCGTTCCTGCTGTTCTTCGTCAGCGGTCTGCTGTCGCTGGCCAAAGCCGTGCTGCCGGGCCTGCGGCTGAAGGTCAACACCGACGGGCTGCGGATCTCGCGGGCCGGGCTGGCGCGGGAGATCCCGTGGCACGAAGTGCGCCGCGTCGGCATCGTCGGCAAGGGCAAGAGGCAGGCGTTGACCGTGTGGCTGGCCGAACACGCGCCGCCGCAGCGCTGGCACGCGTGGCACCCGGTGCGCCGGATGCACGGCGGGGTGCAGATGTTCCCGCTCGGCGCGACCGGCGGGCCGATCACGCGGCGGCAGGAGACCCACCGGGTGCGCGAGGCCCTGCAGCAGTACGGCCGCGGCACCTACGACCGCCGCTTGAGCTGACGGTCACTCGGCCCGCGGCGGAACCGGCAGCACGCACGCCGGAGCCGGGGTGGGCACCGGATCGCCCAGCGTCGCGAGCTCGCCCGAGTCCGAAACTTCGAAAGCCTGCACCGTTTCGCTGAGCTGCCCGGCCGCGTACAGCACCCCGCCTTCCGGCGACAGCGCGATGTGCCGCGGACCGCGCACGCCCGCGGGCACGAACCCGAGCGGCTCCAGCTCGCCGGTGAACACCGCGATGCTGTCGTGGCCGCGGTTGGAGGCGAACACGAACCGGCCGTCCGGGGAGACGACCACCTCCGCGGCCAAGTTCTCGTCGGTGTGGCCCGCGGGCACCAGCGGTCGCGGGCGGCCCGGCTGCAGCTCACCGGTCTCCGGGTCGTAGGCCAGCGGCACGATCGTCGAGTCCAGCTCGTTGACCAGGAACGCGCGCTCGCCGTCCGGGTGGAAGGCGAGGTGCCGCGGCCCGGCGCCCGCCTGCGGCGAGACCTCGTGCTTGAGCGCCATGTGCCCGGTGTCCGCGTCGAAGGCGTACACGTACACCGCGTCCGTGCCGAGGTCTGCGGCGAGCACGAACCGCCCGTCCGGCGACGGCAGGATCTGGTGCGCGTGCGGGCCTTCCTGGCGCTGCCGGTTGGGGCCCTGGCCGCTGTGCTCGACGGCGTGGCACGCCTCCCGCAACGCCCCGCGCTCGCCGACCGGATGCACCACGACGTTGCCGGAGAGGTAGTTCGCGGTCAGCACGTAGCGCCCCGAGGGGTGCACGCTCACGTGGCAGGGCGCTGATCCGTGCGTGGGCTGCGAGTTGACCTCGGTGAGCCGGCCGTCCGCGCCCACCGCGAACGCCACGACCCGTCCCCTGGCCAGCTCGTTGACCGCGTACAACGCCGCGCCGTCCGGGGACAGCGCCAGGAACGACGGGTCGTAGCTGTCGGCCACGCTGTCGGTGCACCGCAATCGCCCGGTCCCGTCGGCGTGCGCCAGGCGGATCCCGTTGGCGGCGGATTCCGGGCCGGTGTAAGCGCCTAGGTAGACCCGGTAGTGCGCGTCTTGCGGCATCGGCGACCTCCACTCGTGGGTGCTCTCCGCGCGGACTCGCGCCGACGGAGGCCTCGGGGATCGCGCCCGGACATCCGATCATCGACGCTGGGTCATCGACGGTACACGCGGTGTTCATCCGCGTTCGCCCGACCGTAGCCACCGCGTGCCGTCCCGCACAGGTCCGCCGGACCTACGGCCGCACGACGCGTGAACGTTTCACGCCGGAGCCGAAGTGCGCAACGATCAGTCGCGTGAAGCAATGCTGCGCGGCTGAAACGAAGGCGTCGGGCGGCATAACCTGAGCGGCATGACTTCCGCTTCGACCGACACGCCTGCCGCCGCCGGGGCTTCGGGCGCCTCCGACGTCTCCGGTGCCGCCGACATCTCCGGCGCTTCGGGCGCGGCCGAATACCTCCGGCTCGACGAGCAGTACGGCGCGCACAACTACCACCCGCTGCCGGTGGTGATCGCCGAAGCCGACGGGGCGCGGGTGACCGACGTAGAAGGTCGCCACTACCTGGACTTCCTCGCCGGGTATTCCGCGCTGAACTTCGGGCACCGGCACCCGCGGCTGGTGGCCGCGGCCACCGAGCAGCTCGGTCGGGTCACGCTCACCAGCCGGGCGTTCCACCACGATCAGTTCGGGCCGTTCTGCCGGGAACTGGCCGAGCTCACCGGCACCGAGCGGGTGCTGCCGATGAACTCCGGGGCGGAGGCCGTCGAATCCGCCATCAAGATCGCCCGGAAGTGGGCGTACGAAGTCAAGGGCGTGCCCGCGGAGCAGGCCGAGATCGTCGTGGCCGGGGGCGGCTTCCACGGCCGCACCACGACGATCGTGTCGTTCTCGACCGACGAGTCCGCCCGCGGCGGCTTCGGGCCGTTCACGCCCGGGTTCCGCATCACCCCCTACGGCGACGCGGCGGCCGTCGAAGCGGCGATCTCCGAACGCACCGCGGCCGTGCTGGTGGAACCGCTGCAGGGCGAGGCCGGTGTGGTCGTTCCGCCGGAGGGCTACCTGAAAGCGGTGCGGCGCTCCTGCGACGAGCACGGCGCGCTGCTGATCGCCGACGAGATCCAGTCCGGGCTCGGCCGCACCGGCGAACTGCTGGCCTGCGAGCACGAGGGGGTGCGGGCCGACCTGTACACGCTCGGCAAAGCGCTCGGCGGCGGCATCCTGCCGGTTTCCGCGGTCGTGGGCCGCGATGACGTGCTCGGCGTGCTGCGGCCCGGTGAGCACGGCTCGACTTTCGGCGGCAATCCCCTGGCATGCGCGGTCGGGCGCGAGGTGGTGGCGATGCTGGCCACCGGCGAGTTCCAGCGACGCTCCCGCGAACTCGGCGCGCACCTGCACGCGCGGCTCGGCGAACTCGTCGGCCGCGGGGTCACCGAGGTGCGCGGGCGCGGGCTGTGGGCGGGTGTGCAGCTCGCTCCCGGCGGCCCGACCGGCCGGGAGGTCAGCGAAGCCCTGGCCGCGCGCGGCGTGCTGTGCAAGGAAACCCAGGACACCACGCTGCGGATCGCACCCCCGCTGGTGATCGGCCGCGACGAGCTGGACACCGGCCTGGACGCGATCAGCGAGGTGCTCCACCAGGAGTGAACGGACCGCTGGTCCCAATAGATCGGGCGAAGAGGCCGTTCACTCGGAACTCAGGATTTGACGATGTCCCTGGATAGCGAAGTGAGACGGCTCAGCGCCCGCAGGTACTTCTTGCGGTAGCCGCCGCGCAGCATCTCCTCGGTGAACAGCCCGGACAGCGGCTCGCCGGAGACCCGCACCGGGATCGCCCGGTCGTAGAGCCGGTCGGCGAAGGCCACCAGGCGCAGCCCCACCGTCTGGTTCGGCGCCGCGTGCAGACCGCGCAGGTGCACGGTGCTGACGCCGTCGACGAGCTTGCCGTACTTCGACGGGTGCAATCCGGCCAAGTGCGCGCAGAGCTCGTCGAAGTCGTCCAGCGTGGCCCCTCCGACCGAGTCGGCCTGCTCGGCCAGCTCCGCGTCGTCGGCCGGTTCCGGCGGATCCGGCAGCCCGCGGTGGCGGTAGTCCGGCCCGTCCACCCGGACCACGTCGAAACGCTCGGCCATCGCGTGGATCTCGCGCAGGACGTCGGCAGCGGCGAACCGTCCCTCGCCGAGCTTGCCGGGCAGCGTGTTCGAGGTGGCCGCGACGTGCACGCCCGCTTCGGTGAGCTTCGCGATCAGCTGGGTGACCAGCATCGTGTCGCCCGGGTCGTCGAGCTCGAACTCGTCGATGGCCAGCAACCGGTGCTCGGACATCCGCCGCACCGTCTCGCTGAACCCCAGCGCGCCGACCAGGTTGGTCAGCTCGACGAACGTGCCGTAGGACTTCGGGCCGGGCACCTCGTGCCACAGCGAGGCCAGCAGGTGCGTCTTGCCGACGCCGAAACCGCCGTCCAAGTACAGGCCCCGCTTGGCCTGCGGGCGCTTCCCGCCGGACTTGCCCGTCTTCTGGCCGAAGAGCGTTCGCCACCACGAGCCGCCTTCGCCGGCGGCCGCGACCCGGCCCGCGAACTCGCGGCAGGCCGCTACGGCCTCGGCCTGGCTGGGCTCGTCCGGGTTCGGCACGTAGGTCTCGAACCGGGCCTCGTCGAACAGCGGTGGCGGAGCCATCGCGTCGATCAGTTCGTCCGGGCTCAGCTCGGGGCTGCGGTCCACGAGGCGCGCGGCGGTCATGCCGCCGACTCTATAACCGGTGTCGGACCGGTGACCGGTGGCAGTGCTCACCCCCTCGGCGCTGCGGGTCCGGCCGATCGGGCGGGCGTCACCCGTGTTGGGATGGGCGGGTGCAACGCCTCTGGCCTCCCGAACAGCGGTCCCCCGACGAGATCCCGGCCGCCGACCTCGAAGCCTGCTACGCCTACCCGGCCGACCGGCCGTGGCTGCGGGTCAACTTCGTGTCCAGCCTGGACGGCGCGGTGACCGTGCGGGGCAGTTCCCGGGGGCTGTCCGCGCCCGCCGACCGGCGGGTGATGGCGCTGATCCGCAGCCTCTCGGACGTCGTGCCGGTCGGCGCGGACACCGCGCTGGTCGAGGGCTACCGCGGGGTGAAACGGACCGAGGTGCGCAGCGAGCTGCGGTCCCGGCGCGGGATGCCGGCGGTGCCGCCGATCGCGGTGGTGGCCCGGCGCTGCGCGCTGGAGCCGGACTCGCTGCTGCTGACCGACACGGTCGTGCCGCCGATCGTGGTGACCTGCGGCTCCGCCCCGGAGTCCCGCCGCGCGGCGCTGGCGGACGCGGGTGCCGACGTGCTCGTCGCAGGCGACGAGACCGTGGACCTGCCCGCCGCCGTGACGGCCCTGCACGAACGCGGGCTGCGGCGCATCGGCGGCGAAGGCGGGCCGACGCTGTTCGGCGACCTCATCGCCGACGACCTCGTCGACGAGCTGTGCCTGACCATGTCCCCGCTGCTGACCGGCGGGGACGCAGGCCGCATCGCGCACGGTGCGCCGATCGCGGCGCGCGGGATGCGGTTGGAGTCGGTGCTGCACGCGGAATCGCTGCTGCTGTTGCGCTACGGGAGACTGCGGGAGTGACCGAGCGGGTCGACACCGACCGAGACCTGATGGGCGCCGCCCAGCGCGGCGACGGAGTTGCCTTCGACGAGCTGGTCCGCAGGCACACCGCCGCCATGTACCGCGTCGCCTACCGGATCCTCAACGACCGGGCCGAGGCCGAGGACGCCGTGCAGGAGGCGTGGGTCTCGGCGTGGCGCTCGCTGCACCGCTTCCGCGGGGACGCCGCGCCGACCACCTGGCTCTACCGCGTGGTGACCAACGCGGCGCTGGCGCAGGTGCGCAGGCGCAAGCCCGCGGTCCCGATGGACGTCAGCGACGAGTCGGTGAGCCATCTGGTCTCCGACCGGGATTCGGGCAATCCGGAGGACCACGCGATGCGCTCCGAGGAGGCCGGCCGAGTGCACCGTGCCATCGCGACCCTCGAACCGTCGCAGCGCGTGCCGCTGGTCCTGCGCGAGTTCGAAGGCATGTCTTACGAGGAGATCGCCGAGGTGCTAGAGGTGAACGAGGCGGCATTGCGATCACGGTTGCACCGCGCGCGGCTGGCCCTGGTGGCGAGGTTGAAGGAGATGCACCGTGAGTGAGTCCTCCCTCGACGCCGACCAGCACTTGGCCTGCGGCCACACTGTCGGCGAACTCGTCGAGCACCTCGCCGGGGACGCACCGCCGGAGTTCGCCGCGCACGCCGCGAGCTGCCCGCACTGCCAGGC
>NZ_JAFRFW010000838.1:0-4805 GCF_017434145.1 Saccharopolyspora sp.
CCGCGACGGCGAGCGGCTGCGGCCCCGGATCGGCGTGATGCCGCAGGGCGGCGGCGCCTACCCGGGCGTGCGCGCCGCGGAGATGCTCCGGCTGATCGCCTCCTGCGCCGCCGACCCGATCGATCCGGACTGGTTGCTGGACACGCTCGGGCTCGCCGCGGCGGGGCGAACCCCGTACAAGCGGCTCTCCGGCGGTCAGCAGCAGCGGTTGTCGCTGGCCTGCGCCCTGGTCGGGCGCCCGGAGCTGGTGTTCCTGGACGAACCGACCGCCGGGCTGGACCCGCAGGCCCGCAGGCTCGTGTGGGACCTGGTGGCGGCGTTGCGCCGCGACGGCGTAGGGGTGCTGCTGACCACGCACCTGATGGACGAGGCCGAAGCGCTGGCCGACCGCGTCGTGATCGTCGATCACGGCCGCGCCGTCGCCGACGGCACCGCGGCGGAGCTGACCGCCGATCCGCAGGGCAGGCAGGAGCTGTGGTTCCGCTCCGAAACGGCGCTGGACCTGGACCTGCTGCTGGCGGCGCTGCCGGAGGACTACGAGGCCACCGAGGTCCGCTCCGGGCAATACGTGGTGCGCGGCTGCATCGACCCGCAGGTGGTCTCCACCGTGACGTCCTGGTGCGCCCGGCACGGGGTGCTGGCCAACGAGCTGCGGGTCAGCAAGCGGAGCCTGGAGGACGTGTTCCTCGACCTGACCGGACGGGAGTTGCGCTCGTGAGCCGAAACGCGCCTGCGGAGACGGCGTCGAACACAGCCGCGGACGCGCCGCGGCCCGGTGAGCGCTTCCCGGCGGGCACCTTCACCCCGGCGCCGGGCAGGGGCCGGGCGCTGCGGATGCTGGCCGCGCACACCCGCGTCGAGGCGCTGCTGATCGTGCGCCACGGCGAGCAGGCGCTGCTGACCCTGATCATCCCGATGGCGCTGCTGATCGGACTGAGCACGCTGCACATCGGCACCGTGCCGGAACCGCGGGTGGACTCCGTCGCACCGCGGGTGCTGGCGCTGGCAGTGATGTCGACCGCGTTCACCGGGCAGGCGATCGCATTGGGCTTCGACCGCCGCTACGGGGTGCTCAAGCGGCTTTCGGCGACCGCGTTGCCGCGCTGGACGCTGATCTCCGGCCGGGTGCTGGCGACGCTGCTGGTGGTGGCGTTGCAGGCGGTGCTGCTCGGGATCACGGCGGTGTGCCTCGGCTGGACGCCGCACCTGCTGGGCCTGATCGGCGGGATTCCGCTGCTGGTGCTGGGCACGATCGCGTTCGGCGCCGCGGGCGTGCTGGTCGGTGGCGCGTTCCGGGCCGAGATCGTGCTGGCGCTGGCCAACGCGATCTGGTTCGTGCTGCTGCTGGCGGGCGGGCTGGCGCTGCCTGCGGGCGACCTGCCGGGGCCGGTCGGGGCGATCGCGGGTCTGCTGCCGTCCGGCGCGCTGGCCGCGGCACTGGAACGGACTGTCGAGCACGCCGCGCTGCCGGGTTGGCAGCCGGTTGTGGTGTTGCTGCTTTGGGGCGCGGCCGCCGGGGCGCTGGCGGTCCGCACGACGCGTCTGACCTGATCCGCCGCTCTGTTACCGCGAAGTAGGGTGGCGGCATGACTGAGCCGCGAAACGCCTCCGCGAACGCCGAGTCGGCCCGGCGGTGCCACCGCGCACTGGAGCCGCTGCACGCCAACATCTACTTCTCCCCCGACGCCGACGCGGCGTTCACCGAGCTGGGCCTGCAATCCCGCACGGCGCGCTACTTCGCGGGCCGCGCGGCCCCGATGGGCGCGGTCGGCGCAGGCGTGGTCGCCGCGACGTTCTACAACTTCAACCCCGAGCTGGTCGCCGAGTCGATCCCGCAGGCGTGGTCGGTCGTGCAGCCCTCGGACGTGGTCGCCGCCCGCTTCGGCGCCGCGGACAGCACGCTGCGGCGGCTGCTGGGCGAAGACCAGATCCGCTCGGAAGAAGTCGCCGAGGCCGCCGAACTCGCCCGCCGCGCCACCGAGGCGTGCAAGCCGGAAGCCCGTCCGCTCTACGCCGCGCACGCCGACCTGGACTGGCCGGAGCAGCCCCACGTCGCGCTCTGGCACGCGGTCAGCCTGCTGCGCGAGTACCGCGGCGACGGGCACCTGATCGCGCTGCAGTCGGCAGGGCTGTCCGGGCTGCACGCGCTGATCCTGCAGATCACCAGCGGCGAAGGGCTTTCCGAGCAGTTCGCCAAGGCCAGCCGCGGCTGGTCGGACGCGCAGTGGGGCGACGCGCAGGACGTGCTGCGCGCGCAGGGGCTGCTCGACGCGGACAACGAGCTCACCGACGCGGGCAAGCAGCTGCGGGAGAAGGTCGAGCAGCACACCGACGAGCTGGCGGCGGCGCCGTGGGAGCACCTGGGCGCCGAGGGCACCGAACGGCTCGTCGCGCTCGGCAAGTCGTTGAGCAAGCAGGTCGCACGAGCGGGCGCCTTCCCCGGACACGCCTTCGCGGCAGGCCACCGCGACTGACTGCGGAAGGTTCGCGGCGGTGCCGGTCGCTCCGCTGGTCGCTGCGATCGGCTCCGCCGCTCTCAAAGACGACGGCCGGTACCTCTCGGCGGTGCGTTCCAGGGCAGCGCCTACGATCGGGCCGTGCCGACGTCGAAACTGGCCAGGGTCCTGAATCCAAGTCACCGCGTGGTGCGCGCACTGGCGCTGGCCGTGCTCGTCACCCAGGCGTTGATCTCGGTGACCGGGTCGGTGGTCCGGGTGACCGGCTCCGGCCTCGGCTGCCCCACGTGGCCGCAGTGCTTCCCCGGCAGCATGGTGCCGATCGAGCACCCGGAGGTCGCCGCGCTGCACCAGGTGATCGAGTTCGGCAACCGCACGCTGACCGGCTTGGTCGGGTTCGTGGCGCTGGCCTGCCTGCTGGCCGCCTGGCGGGTGCGGCCGCGCCGCCCGCGGCTGATCAAGCTCGCGCTGATCATGCCGGTGGGCGTGGTCGCGCAGGCGGTGATCGGCGGCATCACGGTGCTGGTGGACCTGAGCTGGTGGAGCGTGTCGATCCACTTCATGGCCTCGGCGGTGCTGATCTGGCTGGCCGCGTACCTGTTCAAGGCCGCCGGTGAGGGCGACGAGCCCGCGACTCCGGTGCTACCCGGCCGGATGCGCGGCCTGCTGGTGGCGCTGACCGTGATCACGGCCGCGATGCTGTTCGCCGGAACGATGGTGACCGCCGCGGGCCCGCACGCCGGGGACGCCGAGACTCCGCGGTTGGTGCTGCCGGTGGTGACGTTGGTGCAGGTGCACGGGCTGCTGGTGATGGCGTACGTGTGCGTGCTGGCCGTGTTCGGCGTTTGGCTGCGCAGCGCGCGGCCCACCAAGGGCGTGCTGCGCTGCTACATCGCGGCCTGCGTGCTGGTGCTGGCGCAGGGCGCGGTTGGTTCGGCGCAGTACTACTTGGGCGTGCCGGAGGCGATGGTCGTGCTGCACGTCCTCGGCGCGACGCTGGTCATCGCGATCACGGCGCTGCTGTGGAGCGAATCGCGGTACCGCGGGCGGGTCCCCGAGGCTCCGGCGCCCGAGGCCGAGCCCGTCCCGGCCTGAGCCCGCTCCGCGCGTCGGTGAACGGACCGTTGCTCCGAATGGATTTGCGCGACGCGGGAGCATCGAATCGATCGGCGGTCAGTAGCGCAGTTTGCGGGGCTGTTCGCGTTCCCAGCGCTGCCACAGCTGCGGCATTTCCCCGGCCAGCCACTGGTAGAACTCGTGCACGGTGCGCAGCCGCCGCGCCCGCTCGCCCTGCCCGCTGAACATCCGCAGCCCGGCGGCGGTGAGCTCCTCCAGCCCGGTGACCCGCTGCATCCGGTGGCGCACCAGCTCCGGCCAGCGGTCCTCCTCCACGCGGTAGAGCGCCGCCTCGCGGCCCTGCCTGGTCGTCTTGGAGATCACGCCGAGCCGCAGCAGCAGCCGCACGTTGGTGCTGACCGAGCCGGTGCTGGCGTTGAGCCCGTGCGAGAGCTCCGCGGCCGTGCGCTCCGGTGGGTCGCAGATCAGCAGGAACGCCAGGATCCGCCCGGCGATCAGCGGCATCCCCTCGGTGGCCTCGAAGTGCGCGGCCATCTGCTCGATCCACTCGGACATCGCGGGGCGTTCGGTGCGCTGCGCGTACTCGGTCACTTCAGCCCTCCGGCAGATCAACTTCAAGCACCGCTGAAAACATAGACTCCGCGAACCGCGATGTCATCCCGACACGCCTCGATCATGCGGAAATGACCTGTTCGCCGCGGTCGCTCAGCCGTTAAGGGCGGCGCGCACCGCGGAGGCGAAGCGGAGCGGCGCGCCCGGATCGGCGTGGCCGAAGCCCAGCGACGGCTCGGTGACCTCCAGCTCCAGCACCAGCGGTGCCCCGTCGTCGCGCCGCACCAGGTCGACCCGCGCGTACAGCAGGTCGCAACGCCGCATACCGAGCAGCTCGGCCGCCGCGTCCATCACGTCCTCGGCCACGCGCCGCAGCGCGGGGTCCGGCTCGACCCGCATCCGTTCACCGGCGGAGAGCTCGCCGTCCGAGGACTCGCGCAGCATCGGCCCCTTGACGAAGGCGTGCGAGAACAAGCCGCCGAAGAACACCAGCGCGGTCTCGCCCTCGTGATCCACGACGCCCTGGTACGGCTGGACCAGCACGAGCCGCCCGACGTCGTGCAGGGCCTCCAAGTGCTCGGTGGCCGAAGCGAGGTCACCGGGCGCGAAGCGGGCGGCCCCGCGGGAACCGGCACCGACTGAGGGCTTGAGCACGAACGCCGCGTCCGGCCAATCCGCCAGGTCCGCGGCGGTGATCCGCTCCCCCGGTTTGAGCAGCCG
>NZ_JAFRFW010000088.1:0-1538 GCF_017434145.1 Saccharopolyspora sp.
CGAAGAACTCGCCGACCGTGCCCGCGGTGAGCCGCCGCAACAGCAGGGTCGGGCGGTAGTCGCGTTTCGCCCACCGCCCCCAGGACAGCTGCCGTCCGTAACCCTCGGCGAGATCCGCCAGGAACGCGTGGACGAGCAACTTGTGCACCAGCTCGGGGTCCTTGCGCGCGGCCTTTCCCAAGCGTTGGGCGAAAGCCAGCAGTCCGCGGTCTTCGAGCGACCCCAAGTACGGTTGCCGAAACAACCAGCGCCGCGCCGCGGGAGTACCCACCTCCGCCAGGTCGGGAACGGGCCCCCTTCTCCGGGCTCGCAGGAACGAACTCGCCTTGTGCCGCAGCAGCTCGGTCAGGAGTTCGTAGCGCTCGAACCGGAACCGTTGCACCCGCCCGGCATCGTGGTCACTGAAGTCGCGAACCGACTTGTCGAGGACCTTGACGAGCTCGGCGGACATTCCGGCCTCCTCGCTCGCCGCCGGTTCGGGTGAGTCGATGAGCACGTGCGGCACGGTGCGCCCGAGGTGCGCGGAGAGCTGATCGTTCAACAGATCCGGAGTAGTGGGCCGAACCAGATGGATGATCGGGTTGACTTGGACGGGCTGCCATCGCGGCCGCTCCCACGGCTGCCCGACCTCCGCCGCGAGACGCGCGACGGGAACGGCATACTCCGGTCGATAATCCGACGCCGGCGCTTTCGGGGTATCAGCGGCGGGCCCCGCCGGGCTGAGGGCCACCACCAGCCTGCCCTCGACATCGCTGTGCAAGCCAGGCGTTTGTTTGCTGTCTGCGGCACTTATCTGGTCGTGGACGTACTCGTAGAGTTCATCCACGTCGATCAACCCGTCGTGATTGCGGTCCGCCAACCCGCTGCGCAGCCCCTGGACCACCGCTGCGGTGAACACCGACGGGTTCGCGGTGCCGGACACCTTGGCCCTGGTGGCCGCACCCGCTTCGTACGCGTATTCCAGCGCGGACGACGAGGTCATCACGGCGCGTCCTTTACCCGCCAGCGCGGCGAGCACGCCGGCGTTCGCCGGGCCGCGGTGCGTGGCACCGGCCGGAAACGCTCCGGCGTAGCAGCAGTCGAGGCAGATCACGATTCTCCGCGATCTGGCGACCCGCATCCGATCATGCACGAACTGCGAATCGATCGCGGTCGAATTGAGCCGGTTGTGCCGGGAATCGGTCATCGCGAAGTGCAGCATCCCCTCGTCGTCTTTCACGCCGTGCCCCGAGATGTACAGCAGGACGAGGTCGTTGCGGTGGACGTCGGCGAACAGGTCCTCGATGGCCAATCGGGCCTCTTGCGCCGGGGGATTGTGCAATGCGCGGACTTCGTAGTCCCCGATCGAAGGCTCCTCGAGCACACCGGCGAGCGCTTCGACGTCCGCCCGCGGAGACCGCAGCTGCTGGAAAGTCGCATCCGCGTACTCATCGGTCGCGATGAGCAGCGCGAGCGCCCTGTTCTTCCCCGTCATGAGCGTTGTTCTCCCCGGAATGCTCGGTCTTTTGCGCCGCTGATCATGCTGGCGGACAGGCTCC
>NZ_JAFRFW010000839.1:0-2044 GCF_017434145.1 Saccharopolyspora sp.
GCGCGCGCCCGGACGCGCGAATCACCGCGCTGGGCACCGAACGCGGCATGGAGAACCGCCTGGTTCCCGCCCGCGGCTACCCGCTGGAGCTGGTGCCGCCGGTGCCGATGCCGCGCAAACCCAGCACCGAGCTGCTGAAGCTGCCGATGAAGGTCCGCGAGTCGGTGCGCCAGACCAAGGAGATCCTGGAGCGCGTGCAGGCCGACGTCGTCGTCGGCTTCGGCGGCTACGTCTCGCTGCCCGCCTACCTCGCCGCGCGCGGGCGGACGCCGATCGTGGTGCACGAAGCAAACGCGCGCGCCGGAATCGCCAACAAGATCGGCGCGCGCTACGCCGAGCGGGTGCTCTCGGCGACCCCGGACAGCGGCCTGGCGGGCGCCCGCCCGATCGGGATCCCGCTGCGCGAATCGATCACGGGCCTGGACCGGATGGCGCTGCGCGCGCAGGCGCGGCAGTTCTTCGGGCTGCACCCGCACGCTCCGACGATCCTGGTCTTCGGCGGTTCGCAGGGCGCGCAGACGCTGAACACCGCGTTCTCCGGCGCCGCGCAGGCGCTCGGGCGAGCCGGGATCGGCGTGCTGCACGCGCACGGGCCGAAGAACACCCT
The DNA here is from genome assembly GCF_017434145.1 of Saccharopolyspora sp. Taxonomy (NCBI): domain Bacteria; kingdom Bacillati; phylum Actinomycetota; class Actinomycetes; order Pseudonocardiales; family Pseudonocardiaceae; genus Saccharopolyspora; species Saccharopolyspora sp. Next base: position 608 of record NZ_JAFRFW010000839.1, read on the forward strand.
TGCGGTGCAACAGGTTCCGGGCGCCCCGAACTACGTGGCCGTGCCGTACCTGGAGCGCATGGACCTCGCCTACGCCGCTGCCGATCTGGTGGTGTGCCGGTCCGGCGCGATGACCGTCGCCGAGGTTTCCGCGGTCGGCCTGCCCGCGGTGTTCGTGCCGCTGCCGCACGGCAACGGCGAGCAGGCGCTCAACGCGCAGCCGGTGGTTTCCGCGGGGGGCGCGGTGCTGGTCTCGGACGAGGACATGACCCCGGACAAGGTCGCCGGTGAGCTGCTGCCGATGGCCCGCGACCCGCAGCGGCTGCAGATGATGAGCCGTGCGACGCTGGGCAGCGGTCACCGCGAGGCCGACCAGGTCCTCGCCCGGATCGTGCTGGAGGTGGCCGGGCAGTGAGCGAGCGACCCGACGAGGACCTGCTGTCCCGAGTGCACTTGGTCGGCATCGGCGGCGCCGGGATGAGCGGCATCGCCCGCATCCTGCTGGCCCGCGGCCGCCAGGTGTCCGGTTCCGACGCGCGCGACTCGCGCACCGTGCTGGCACTGCGCGCGCAGGGCGCGCACGTGGCGCTGGGGCACCGGGCGGAGAACCTGGACCAGTTCGACCGCGACCCGACGGCGATCGTGGTCTCCACCGCGATCCGCCCGGACAACCCGGAGCTGCTCGAAGCGCAGCGGCGCGGAGTCGCCGTGCTGCGCCGCGCCGAAGCCCTCGCGGCGCTGATGGCCGATCACCGGGTGGCCTGCGTGGCGGGCACGCACGGCAAGACGTCCACGACTTCGATGCTCACCGTGGCGTTGCAGCACTGCAGGCTGGACCCGTCGTTCGCGATCGGCGGCGACCTCAACGACTCCGGCGCGAACGCGCACCACGGGGAAGGCGGCGTGTTCGTCGCCGAAGCCGACGAGAGCGACGGCTCGTTCCTGGTGTTCGCGCCGTCGGTCGCGGTGGTCACCAACGTGGAACCGGACCACCTCGACCACCACGGCACCGCGGAGGCCTACACCGAGGTCTTCGAGGAGTTCGTGCGCCGCATCGAACCCGGCGGAGTGCTCATCGCCGACGCCGACGACCCGGGCGCGGCGGCGCTGGCCGAACGCGCCGAGCTCGCCGGGCTGCGGGTCCGCCGCTACGGGCATTCGGTCACCGGGCACGGCGACGCCCGCCTGGTCGGCTACCGCCCCGAGCACGGCGCCGGGGTCGCCACCGTCGAGCTGCACGCCGGGCCGGACCACCCGGCGCACCGCGTGGACGTGCAGGTTTCGGTGCCGGGCGAGCACATGGCGGGCAACGCGGTCGCCGCCATGCTCGCGGGGCTGGAACTCGGTGCCGAGCTGGAAGGGCTGCTGGACGGTCTCGCCGCGTTCGGCGGAGTGCGGCGGCGTTTCGAGTTCAAGGGCCAGGCCGCCGGGGTGCAGGTCTACGACGACTACGCGCAC
>NZ_JAFRFW010000840.1:0-2193 GCF_017434145.1 Saccharopolyspora sp.
GCCACCTCGTGGATCACCGGCACCGGGGTGAACGCCCGCGCGGCGTCGTGCACCAGCACCGCCCGGACATCCGGCACGGCCCGCTCGGCCGCCGCCAGTGCCAGCCGCACTGACTCGGTCCGGTCCGCACCACCGGCAACGACGCCGACCGGCGAAGCCGGATCGGACACCTCGGCAGGTGATTCGGGAACGTTCGCACCGAAACCGGAATCCGGCCGCCACGACGCGACGGCACCGAGCACCGCCAACTCCCGCTGCACGACATCGACCTGGTCGGGCGGGGCAGCGACCACCACGTGGTGCACGCTGCCGGACTCCAACAGCCCGCGAACGGCGCGGACCAGCAAGGACTCACCCGAAACCGGGACCAGTGCTTTCGGCGTCCCGGCCCCCAGGCGCACCCCGCGCCCGGCGGCCGGAACCAGGGCCACCACTTTCACGCTTCGCCGGACCCGCCGATCAGACGGCCGTTGCGAGCACTTCGTCCAACAGGGACTCGGCCTTGCCCTCGTCGGTGCCCTCTGCCAGCGCGAGCTCGCTGACCAGTATTTGCCGGGCCTTCGCGAGCATTCGCTTCTCACCCGCGGACAATCCGCGGTCCTTTTCGCGCCGCCAGAGGTCGCGCACCACTTCGGCCACCTTGTTCACATCGCCGGAGGCGAGTTTCTCCACGTTGGCTTTGTACCGCCGGGACCAGTTCGTCGGTTCCTCGGTGTGCGGGGCGCGCAGCACGTCGAAGACATGGTCCAGACCCTCTTGACCGACCACGTCCCGAACACCGACGATCTCGGCGTTGTCCGCAGGAACGCGCACGGTCAAGTCGCCTTGGGCGACTCGCAGGACGAGGTACTGCTTTTCCTCGCCCTTGATCACGCGGGTCTCGATTGCTTCGATGAGCGCAGCACCGTGGTGCGGGTAGACGACGGTCTCTCCGACCTTGAAAACCATGTGTCCTCTGCCCCTTTCGCTCAGCTCAGCCTAGCACGAGCGACAACCGAGCCTCGACCGCCCTACCATCGTCATCGCAGGTCAGGACGCGATCGGGGGTTGACAAACAGCCACTGGCCGTGCTTCGCCAGGTCCGCGCGGATGGCTCGATTGATCCATTGTGGACATCCGGTGGGCGGGCCGCACGCCGCCGGACGGGGGTCTGCCTCGGGTCCTGCGGGAAGGGCGATTAAGCTGCCACGCGGTCGTCCGGCTATCAGGAAGGACACTGCCACCGTGAGCCGCCCCCAGCACCACACTGCTTTCCGCGTGCGGTTGACCTCGGCCGCACTGGGCCTGGGCGCCGTCGTCGCACTCGCCGGCTGCAGCGCGGGCCAGGTGACCGAGACCGACACCCAGGTCGCCGCCGTCCCCGGCGGCAGCGGCGATGTCAACGGCATCGGCGTGCGCAACGCGACGCTGGTCTTCCCGACCGGCCAGGGCCGGTACGGCCCGGGTTCCTCGGCGCCGCTGCAGGCCGTCTTGATCAACAGCGGCGCGCAGGACGACAAGCTGGTCCAGGTCACCAGCAGCTTCGCCAATTCGGTGCAGGTCGGGCAGACGACGGAGCTGCCGTCGAACAGCTCGCTGCACGCCGACGGTGCGCCGTCGCAGAGCGGCCAGACCTCGCAGGGCGGCCAGCCGTCGCAGAGCGGCCAGCCGTCGCAGCAGCAGGCGCCCTCGCAGGGCAGCGCCACCGACGAGCGGCAGGTGTCGATCACGCTGAACGGCCTCACGCAGCAGATCACACCGGGCGTCACGGTTCCGGTGACCTTCGTGTTCGCCAAGGCCGGACCGGTCACCGTGCAGGTGCCGATCGGCGAGGACTCCAGCCCGCGCCCGGAACACGGTTCCGGCGGGGCGAGCCACCACTGACCAGCGGTTTCGCTTCGGGAGGGCCGCCAGCGGGCGGCCCTTCGGCATGTCCGGGGCCGACTCGCCGGAGCACTGCGGCCGGTGGAGTCGTCGGGCCCGGCGGATAGCCTCCCGCCGTGCCTGCCAAGAACGCCCGCGCGGCCCGCCCCGCCTACCGCTGCGCCGACTGCGGCCACGAGGTCACCAAGTGGCTCGGCCGCTGCCCCTCCTGCCACGCCTGGAACACCATCGAGGAGACCGCCGCGGCCCGGCCCGCCGCCGCGAAGGTCACCGCCGCCGCACCGGCGACCTCCGCGCGCCCGATCGCCGAAGTGGACCTGGACTCGGCCC
>NZ_JAFRFW010000841.1:0-15055 GCF_017434145.1 Saccharopolyspora sp.
CATCGCCGGTGCGCTCGGCTTCGGCCAGCATCGGCAGCACTCGCGCGGGAGCGCCGCCGTGCAGCGGACCGGACATCGCACCGACCGCGCCGGAGATCGTGGCCGCGACGTCGGCGCCGGTGGAGGCGATGACGCGGGCGGTGAACGTGGAGGCGTTCATGCCGTGCTCGGCGGCGGAGACCCAGTAGGCGTCGAGCGCCTGCACGTGCGCCGGGTCCGGCTCGCCGCGCCAGCGGGTCAGGAACCGCTCGGTCACCGTGGCGCACTCGTCGACGCGGTTCTCCGGTACCCGCGGCAGGTCCTCGCCGCGGGCGGACTGCGCCACGTAGGAGAGCCCGAGGGTGGTGGTCCGGGCGAGCTGGTCGCGGGCCTGCTCGTCGGTGATGTCCAGCAGCGGCTCGAACCCGTAGGCGGGTGCCAGCATCGCGATCGCCGCTTGCGCATCCACCCGCACGTTGCCGGTGCGCACCGGCAGCAGTGCCGGGCCGGTGGCGGGCAGGCCGCCGCCGAACCGGCCGTCGACCAGCAGCTGCCACACGTCGCCGAAGGACACCCGACCGGCCAGGTCCTCGACGTCCACGCCTCGGTAGCGCAGCGCACCGCCGTCCTTGTCCGGTTCGGCGATCTCGGTCTGGAATGCGACCACGCCTTCCAGGCCGGGGCGGAAGTCGGTGGGTTCGTTGCTCATGGTGGCCTCGTCTCCTCGTCGAGTCGTTCCGGGCGGCCGCGCGCGGGACGCGCGGCGGGACGTGGCGGGGTGCATGAGCACGAGGACTTCAGCGGTCGCGGTCGCAGCCTGTGCTGTGCCGGTAACAGTGCACCCGCCGGAGGCGGCGAGGCAATCGCCGCGAAGTCGCCGACGACTCCGGAATGGCGAAGATCACACGGCTTGCGGTGCCCGGTGGATATGACATTTCGAAGAATGGCCCGCAATGCCGGATCAATTCCTGTTTCGCACTGCCACTACGCAGCGGTGGCGGCGTCGCAGCGGCATTGTGCGCCCGCTCGGCAGAACGCCCGGTCCGCGGCCCTCCGCGATGTGGCCGGTGATCGCTGCAGGGCCCGGCGGGTGATCACTGCACGACCAGGTCGGTGACCGGCGAACCCGGTGTTGACCAGGGCGCACGACTCTGCCGTCCGGGTGTGCGTGCGGTCACTGCATCGTTTGCGGAATCGATCGTGACCTTCGGCTCGGTTCGGCCTAGGTTCGGAGTCCGTTTACCGTCATAGCGGGTGCCGTGGCGCACCGCGACCGTCTCCGGGGACGGCGCGGCTCGTAACCTCCGGCGCTGCCGGTCGTCGGGCGCACACCAGTCGGGTCAGGGAGGAAGTTCGGATGTCGGAAAGCACCACGAGCACCGCCAACGGCACGTTGTCCGCCATGCGGGTGTCCTACGAGGCCGGCTCCCTGCAGGAGCACCTGCTCGCGCCCACCTGGCACGAGCAGCTGCGGGTGTGGTTCGACGAGGCAGTGCAGGAGCAGGTACCGGAACCGAACGCGATGGTGCTCGCGACCGCGGATGCCGACGGGTTCCCGTCCTCCCGGACCGTGCTGTGCAAGGGCTTCGACGAGCGCGGCCTGGTGTTCTTCACGAACTACACCTCCTCGAAGAGCCACGACCTGTTCGCCACCCGCGTTGCCGCCGCCACCTTCCCCTGGCTGACCTTGCAGCGGCAGGTGAACGTGCGCGGCGAGGTGGAGAAGGTGCGGCCGGAGGAGACCGCCGAGTACTGGGCGGTCCGGCCCCGCGGGTCGCAGCTCGGTGCCTGGGCCTCGCCGCAGTCCCGGGTGGTCAACGGACGCGACTCGCTGCAGTCGGCGCTCAACGGCATGGAACGGCGCTTCGCCGAGGCCGAGAAGGTGCCGGTGCCGCCGCACTGGGGCGGCTGGCGGATCCGGCCGGAGGCGGTCGAGTTCTGGCAGGGCCGTCCGGACCGGCTGCACGACCGGCTCCGCTTCCGGCGCGACGACGACAACTGGAGCGTGGAGCGGTTGGCGCCGTGATTCCGGGCCCTCGGCAGCGCTGCGGACCGCTGATGGCGGGCGGCTCTGAAAGACCGGTCCGCAGTGCCGAGACCCAGCAGCACTGAAGACCTGCAGCACTGAAGACCTGCAGCACTGAAGACCTGCAGCACTGGAGGAGGCGGCGCTAAAGACCAGCAGCGCTGACGCCTCGCAGCACTGACCCCGCGGGGTGCAAGATCGTCGGGATCACGTGTCCCATCGGTCGTTTTTGCCTTGCTGGGGCGGATTTCGGCGCGATGCGTCCGGTCGGGTGCGTCACAAATCGCGGTGTCCGCGATGCGTGCGATGGCTAGGCTGGCCGCTCGTGACTCAGCGCAGCGGTGGCACGGCGCAAACATCCGGAGGGTCCCGGCGGACGTTGCGGGGACTGCTCGGCAAGATCGTGCTGGACACCCGGCCGCTGCGGTATCCCGCCTACCGGCGGTTGTGGATCTCCAGCATCGTGACCTCGGTGGGCGCCCAGTTCAGCGCGGTCGCGGTGCCCAAGCAGCTCTACGACCTCACCGGGAACTCGGCCTACGTCGGATTGGCCGGGGTGTTCGGTCTCGTCCCGCTGCTGGTGTTCGGGCTCTGGGGCGGCGCGGTCGCCGACACCGTGGACCGGCGCAAGCTGTTGCTGTTGACCAACTCCGGGTTGGCTTTCACCTCGATCCTGCTGTGGCTGGTGGCCGCCTCCGGGGTGGGTTCGGTGTGGCTGGTGCTGGTGCTGTTCGCCGCGCAACAGACGTGCTTCGCGGTGAACATGCCGACCCGCAGCGCCGCCATCGCCCGGTTGATCCCGGCGCCGCTGCTGCCGTCGGCGCAGGCGCTGGGCTCGACGATCTTCCAGCTCGGTTCGATCGTGGGTCCGTTGCTGGCGGGGGCGTTGTTGCCGTTGCTGGGCTTGTCGGTGCTCTACCTCGTGGACGCGTTGGCGCTGACCGTGGCGGTATGGGCGGTGTTCCAGCTGCCCGCGCTGCCGCCGCTGGACGGGGCGCCGACCTCGGCCGGGCTGCGGTCGGTGCTCGACGGGTTCCGCTACCTGGGCGGGCACGCGGTGCTGCTGGCGTCGTTCCTGATGGACATCATCGCGATGGTCTTCGGGATGCCGCGGGCGCTGTACCCGGAGCTGGCCGAGCGAGTGTTCGGCGACCCGCCCGGCGGCGGTGCGGCGCTGGGCGCGTTGTACGCGGCGATCCCGCTGGGCGCGTTCGCGGCCGGCGTGCTGTCCGGTTGGCTGCACCGGATCCAGCGGCACGGGGTCGGAGTGACGATCGCCGTGGTCGCCTGGGGTGTGGCGATCGTGGGCTTCGGGCTCGCGGACTCGCTGTGGCTGGCCGCGTTGTTCCTGGCCGTCGGCGGCGCGGCCGACCTGGTGAGCATGGTCTACCGCAGCGCGATGTTGCAGGCCGCGGCCACCGACGAGATGCGCGGACGCATCCAAGGCGTGTTCACCGTGGTGGTGGCGGGCGGTCCACGGCTGGCCGACGTGCTGCACGGCGCCGGCGGCTCGGCCGCGGGTGCGCAGGCCGCGAGCGCGGTGGGCGGCGTACTCGTCGTGGTGTTCGCGGTGCTGGCGGCGGTGTGCCTGCCCGCTTTCTGGCGCTACCGCGCGCCGACCGAATAACCACCGGAACGGAGCAGTACCTGCCTCCAGCGGTGACGGAACGGACTCGGTTTCGCCCGGTGACTCTTCCGATCGCGTTGCTTCCGGGCGCCCGCGAGACGGCGGGAAACCCGGATTCGCGGAGTCCGCTGCGCCGTTCGCACCAGCCCGGCGCGGCGCGGTGGCAGCGCGTTCCGCAGGGCCGCCACAAGATCGCCTGGACGCGGCGGGCACACTCTCCTGCCATGGCGAACGACACGACCGAGCAAGGCGAGGCTCCGGACGGTGCGCAGCCCGGCCTGAAACGGGTCATGGGGCCGAAACTGCTGCTGTTCTTCGTGGTGGGCGACATCCTCGGCACCACCGTGTACTCCCTGACCGGCAAGGTCGCAGGCAAGGTCGGCGGGGCGTTGTGGGTCCCGTTCGTGGTGGCTTTCGTGGTCGCCTTCCTGACCGCGTGCAGCTACCTGGAACTGGTCGGCAAGTACCCGAAGGCCGGTGGCGCTCCGCTGTACGTGCACCGCGCGTTCGGCGTCCACTTCATCACCTTCCTGATCGCGTTCGCGGTGATGTGCTCCGGCATCACTTCGGCCTCGTCGGCCGCGCAGGCGTTCAGCGGTGACTACCTGGAAGAGATCTTCCCGGTCAGCAGTCCCGTCGCGCTGATCATCGGGCTGTTGTTCCTGATCGTGCTCGCCCTGATCAACTTCCGGGGCGTGGGCGAGTCGGTGAAGATGAACGTGGTGCTGACGTTCATCGAGCTGTCCGGGCTGGTGATCGTGATCGGCTTCGGCGCCTACGCGCTGCTGGCGGGCAGCTCCGACCCGAACGTGCAGCCCGACCCGAGCAGGCTCACCCAGTTCTCCACGGATTCCTCGCCGCTGTTCGCCGTCACGTCGGCGACCGCGCTGGCGTTCTTCGCGATGGTCGGTTTCGAGGACTCGGTGAACATGGCCGAGGAGACCCGCGACCCCGTCAAGACGTTCCCGCGCGCGCTGCTGTTGGGCCTGGGCATCACGGCCGCGATCTACCTGGCGATCGCCGTGATCACGTCCACGCTGGTGCCGACCGATGAGCTCGCCGCGTCCTCCGCGCCGCTGCTGCTCGTGGTCGAGGCCGCGGCGCCGTGGTTCCCGGGCATCCTGTTCTCCGTCATCGCGCTGTTCGCGGTCACCAACACCGCCTTGATGAACATGCTGATGGCCAGCCGGCTCGTGTACGGCATGTCGAACGAGCGGATCATCCCTTCGGCGTTCGGCCGGGTGCACCGCAGCAGGCAGACGCCGTGGGTGGCGATCCTGTTCACCAGCTTGCTCGCGGTGGTGCTGGTGAGCACGTTGAACATCGAGGACTTGGGCAGCACCACCTCGCTGCTGCTGCTCGCGGTGTTCGCGGTGGTCAACATCGCGGTCTTGGTGCTGCGCCGGGAGAAGATCGAGCACGAGCACTTCAAGGCACCCACCTGGGTTCCGGTGCTCGGCGCGATCCTGTGCGCGTTCTTCGCCAGCCCGCTGTCCGGCCGCCCGGTCGACGAATATCTGATCGGCGGACTGCTGCTGCTGGTCGGCGTGGTGTTCTGGGTGGTCAACCGGCTGATCGTGGGACGGGTCGAGTTCGACCCGGAGGCGTTGAACAAGTAGCCCGCAGCCTTCGCGAAGCCCCGTTCCCGCCGCGGGAATCCGCGCGGGAACGGGGCTTTCGTTCGGCCACGCCGCGGCGCCGGAAGCTCTAGAGTGGTCGGCGTGAATGATCCAGTTCCCGCGACCGGCCGCCAGTTCGAGATCGCGCACGGCGCGGCCCGCGCGGTGGTCACCGAGGTCGGGGCGGCGCTGCGCGCGTTCGAGGTGGACGGGGTGGCGTACTCCGAGAGCTACCACCCGGACCGGCTGCCGCCGGGCGCGGCGGGTGGGGTGCTGGTGCCGTGGCCGAACCGCGTCGCCGACGGCCGCTGGGTGCTGGAGCGCGAGCCGCAGCAGCTCGCGCTGACCGAGCCGGACCGGCACAACGCCATCCACGGCCTGCTGCGGCACACGGTGTGGACGGTCGTGGAGCACGCGGAGTCGACGATCGTGCTGCACGCGATGGTCCCGGTGCAGCCGGGCTGGCCGGTGCCGCTGCTGACCTCGATCGGCTACGCGCTGGACGAGTCGGGGCTGACCGTCACGCACACCGTGGAGAACCTGGGCGCCCGCGCCGTCCCGTTCGGCGTCGGGGTGCATCCGTACCCGCGGGCCGGTTCGGCCGAGACCGACGACTGCACGTTGAAACTGGCCGCGGCGACGGTGCTGCCGGTGGATCCGGAGCGGCTGCTGCCGGTGCGCCCACCGCGTTCGCTGGAGGGGGACGAGCAGGAGTTCCGCCGCGGCCGCAGGCTCGCCGGGGTGCTGCTGGACACCGCGTTCGGCGGTGCGGAGCCGCTGCCGGACGATCCGGATGAGCTGGTGCGGCACTCGCTCACCGCGCCTTCCGGGCACGGTGTCGAGCTGTGGGCCGATCCGGTGTTCAAGTGGGTGCAGGTCTACACGGCCGACGAGTTCCCCGGCCGCGGCCGCGCGGTCGCGATCGAGCCGATGACCTGCCCGCCGGACGCGTTGAACTCCGGCATCGACCTGATCGCGCTGCCACCGGGGGAGAACTGGATCGCCCAGTGGGGCCTGCGCCCGTTCTGACGGCCGCCGGGTGCCGTGCCCGGTAAGACTAGTTGGACCATTCGGGTGTCATCGCCGAATTCGCGCCCCTCCTGGTGCGCGCGTCGTTAAGTTGCGGCAGGTCTCAGGATCGGCGCAATGATGATGGGAATGTGCTCTTGCTGAAAAGAATCGCCGTCTTCGGCGCGGCTGTTGCCCTTACGATGTCGTTTCCCGGCTTAGCGCAGGCGGATACTGAGCCTGCGGGCCCAGCGGCTCGGACGACCGTCCTCAAGTACAGCGGCGGCGAGTGCGAGATGAAGTCCGACAACCCGCACTGGTCGCGAGGAGCCCAGTCGGTGATCTTCAAAACTCGGGTCGAGTGCGCTGGTACCGAGGCGCCGACCGTGCGGATCACCGGCGACATGTTCTACGTGGAGGGCGGTCTTCCCGGTCTTCCGTCGGATGCCCCGACGCGCCCGGTCGGGCATTCCGAGCTCCAGCAGGTGGTCCCGATCGGCGATACGGTCACCTATTACACGCCGCTTGAGGACGACCCCAGCAAACTGACTGCGTTGGGTACTTACCAAGGGACTGCTGTGGGAGAGATCGTGGCGCCTGTGCACAGCAATCTCAACCCCTTCACGACGGCGCGGGCATATGTCGTCCCGCGGCTATAGGATCGACCGATGTCGAATCGACAGGAGCCATCCGATAGGTGGGTACCGGACGCCAGGACGATTCACTGGGCGTTCGGGCGTTCCCACGAGGACCGGATCAAAGACGCCATTCGACTCGATGTCCGTGAACGCGGGCGCGACCTCGACCCGGATAGCGATGACTACTGGAAGCTCCTCGCGGAGGTCGCCATCGAGGCCGTTCTCTATGACCTCGTGGACATGGCGAAGGAGGAGGGCACGGCTTTCACCAGTGACACGTACCGGATCGTCGACGAACCAGGGCCTCGGTCATCGACCTGGCGCATGAAGTGAGCCGCGCGCTTCGGACGGGGCAGGGCGGCCGGTCGCGTCACTGAAGGGCAGCACCGCTGCACATGAGCATCAGGCGTCGGCGAGGTGCCGGGCGATGAGCATCCGCTGGATCTGGTTGGTGCCCTCGAAGATCTGCAGGACCTTCGCCTCCCGCATGTAGCGCTCGGCGGCGAAGTCCGTGGTGTAGCCGGCGCCGCCGAGCACCTGCACCGCGTCGGTGGTCACTCGCATCGCCGCATCGGTGGCGAGCAGCTTGGCCATCGATGACTGCATCCCGAACGGTTTGCCTGCGTCGCGCCGCCGCGCCCCGTCCAGGTAGGCCGAGCGGGCGGAGTGCACGGCGGCGGCCATGTCGGCGAGCAGGAACTCCACGCCTTGGAAATCGATGATCGGCTTGCCGAACTGCTGCCGCTGCCCGGCGTAGTCCACGGCCAGGTCCAGCGCCGCCTGCGCGAGCCCGACCGCGCAGGCGGCGATGCCGAGCCGCCCGGAGTCCAGCGCGTCCAGCGCGATCGCGAGCCCTTGCCCCTCGGCGCCGATCCGCCGCTCGGCGGGCACCCGCGCGCCCTCGAACCGCAGCTCGGTGGTGGGCGATCCGGTCAGCCCCATCTTGTGCTCTGGCGGGGCGGCGGAAAGTCCTTCGGTGCGCCCGTCGACCAGCAGGCACGTGATGCCGCGCGGTCCTTCGTCGGAGGTGCGCGCCATCAGCGCGTAGTAGTCCGCGACGCCGCCGTGGGTGATCCACGTCTTGGTGCCGGTGACGGTGTAGTCGTCGCCGTCGCGTTCGGCGCGGGTGCTGAGCGCGGCCGCGTCCGAGCCGGCGTGCGCCTCGGACAGCGCGTAGCCACCCAGCAGCTCGCCGCCGAGCATTTCCGGTAGCCACCGTTCGCGCTGCGCATCGGTGCCGTAGCGGGCCAGCGGGTAGCAGGACATGGTGTGCACCGACAGCCCGACGCCGACGGTCATCCAGGCGCTGCTGAGTTCTTCGAGCACCTGGAGGTAGACCTCGTACGGCTGGCCGCCTCCGCCGTGTTCTTCGGCGTAGGGCAGTCCCAGCAGCCCGGAGGAACCGAGCAGCCGGAACGCTTTGCGCGGGAAGTCCGCGCGCTGCTCGGCTCCGGCCGCGGCGGGCGCGAGTTCGTCCCGGGCGATGTCGCGGGTGAGCGCGATGAGGTCGGCGGCTTCGGTGCTGGGCAGCAGGCGGTCGACGGGCATGGCGCAGCTCCTGGTGCTCGGCGGAGCACGCGGTCCGAGCCCTGGCTCGAAAAATCTTCAGGTACTCCGCTGGGTCCTATAGGATCAATCAGAGTACTGATGCCGTCGTGCGCGCACCAGCCCGCGGCACAGCTGGAAATTGCCCCTCCAACCGGGCTTGCGGCCCGGCTGTGGCAGTCTCGGCGCATGACCACCTCCGATCCGGGCGTGCGCAGCCCCGGCGGGACGCGCACGTCCGGCGTCGCGCGGTCCGGATCGCGAGCGCACCGCCGTGCGCAGCTGTTGGACCGGCTCTGCGAGCTGTTCCTCGCGGAGGGGTTCGCGCACTTCACCCTCGACGACCTGGCCGCGCACCTGCACTGCTCGAAGTCGACGCTGTACACGCTCGCGGGCAGCAAGGAGCAGCTGGCGGTGCGGGTCGTGGGGCACTTCTTCAAGACCGCCACCGCGGGAATCGAACGCGCCGTGGCCGACGCCGCCGACGTGCGCAGCAGGATGCGCACCTACCTCGACGCCGCGGCGGAACGGCTGCGCCCGGCTTCGCGCCAGTTCATGGCGGACATGGCCGCCAACCCGGCGACGCGCGCCAGCTACGAGGCCAACGCGCGAGCCGCCGCCGAGCACGTGCGCGGCTACATCCGCGACGGCGTGCGCGAAGGCGTGTTCCGCGAGGTGCACGCCGCGTTCGTCGCGGAGCTGGTCGGCAGCACCATCGGAGCGATTCAGCGCGGCGAGATCGCCGAGCGGACCGGCCTGTCCGACGCGGAGGCGTTCGCGGAGCTGTCCCGCTTCCTGCTCGGCGGCCTGTCCGAACCCGGTGCGGCGAACCCGCGGATCGACCCGCCCGAAGCGGGTGCCTGAACGTCCCGGGGATCTCCCGGTTCGGCGCAAGCCAGACTGGCCGGTAGCGCAGCAGCGCGGCCCGCGGCGGACAACCCACAGCGAAGCAGCCCGAAAGCAAGCCAGCCCAGAGCAACGGCAGCACGGAGGAAACGTGATCGTCATCGGCGGAGAAGCCCTCGTCGACCTCGTCCCGGACGCAGGCACTCCCGGCGGCGAGCTGGGGCCGCTGCACCCGCGGCTCGGCGGCGGGCCGTACAACGTCGCGATCGCGCTCGGTCGCCTCCAGGTGCCCACCGCCTTCTACGCGAAGCTCTCCACCGACCAGTTCGGCGAGAAGCTGGTGGACCGGCTGGTCGAGTCCGGCGTGCGCACCGACCTGGTGCAGCGCGGGCCGGAGCCGACGACGCTGGCGGTGGTGGGGCTGAGCGAGGACGGCTCGGCGCGCTACGTCTTCCACACCGCCGAGACCGCAGCGCGGCTGGTGGCCGACAGCGGGCCGCTCCCGGACGAGGTCACCGCCGTCTCGTTCGGCACGCTCGGCATGGTGCTGGAGCCCTCCGCGACGGTCTACGAGCAGGCGCTGTTCCGGGAGGCCGCCCGCGGCCGGTTCGTGGCACTGGACCCGAACATCCGCGCCGACCTGATCACCGACCCGGACGCCTACCGCGAGCGGTTCGAGAGCTGGCTGCCCTCGGTGCACCTGCTGAAGCTGTCGGTGGAGGACGCCGAGTGGCTGGCCGGCGGGCAGGACCTGGACGCGGCGCTGCGCCGCTGGCAGCAGGCCGGACCCGCGGGAGTGGTGCTGACCCGTGGTGCGGACGGGATTTCCGTGCTGGTCGGTGACGGTGCGCCGGTCGAGGTCGCGGGCGTGCGGGCCGAAGTCGCCGACACGATCGGCGCCGGTGACACGGTGCACGCGGCGTTGCTCGCGTGGCTGCACCGCAACGGTGCGTTGAGTCCGGAGGCACTGCGCGCGCTCACTCCCGAGCAGTGGCGGGAGGGGCTCGGGTTCGCTGCCCGTGCCGCCGCGATCACCGTCTCGCGTCCGGGGGCCGAGCCGCCGACGGCCGCCGAACTGGACCGCTGACGATCTTGGTCGGGAACTTTCCGACGCGTTGGGTGCACACCGGCGCGGGCGCCGGTTCCGGACGGTGATCAGGCTGGTTCGCCCCGCCCGGTCCGTCCGGATCGGCCGCTGCGTCAACCGGCCGAAGGGGGTGGCAGCATCCGGCCCGATCAACGATGTGATCGTGGTCCCACCTGCCCAAAAGGGCTAACACGATTGCTGCGCGAGGGGCCTGCAGCGGTCTAGCGTGACAACTGACAGGACCCCAACGGGGTGGTGCTGCGGCGGTCCGGAAGACCCCGGCCGACGCTTCGCCCGACCACGCTGCCGCGCCGGGGAGGTGCGCGCGTCGCCGCGGATGGCTCACCACCCCATTCACGAGCGCGAGAGGTTCCCGAATGCCCGACGAGACCGCCAAACGTACCGTCGCGCTGCGCTACGACGGTGGCGAGCACGAAATGCAGGTGACGCAGCCCACCGAAGGCTCGCCCGGTGTGGATCTCGGGAAGCTGCTGTCCCAGACCGGTTTGGTGACGCTGGACCCGGGTTTCGTCAACACCGCGTCCTGCGAGTCCAACATCACCTACATCGACGGGGACGCGGGTGTCCTGCGCTACCGCGGCTACCCGATCGAGGAGCTGGCCGCCAAGTCGAACTTCATCGAGGTCAGCTACCTGCTGATCTACGGTGAGCTGCCCACCCAGGCGCAGTACGACGAGTTCAACGACCGGGTCCAGCGGCACACCCTGCTGCACGAGGACCTCAAGCAGTTCTTCGACGGCTTCCCGCGCGACGCGCACCCGATGCCGGTGCTGTCCTCGGCGGTGTCCGCGCTGTCCACCTTCTACCAGGACAGCCTCGACCCGTTCGACGAGAACCAGGTGGAGCTGTCCACCGTGCGGCTGCTGGCGAAGCTGCCCACGATCGCCGCCTACGCCTACAAGAAGTCCGTCGGCCAGCCGTTCCTGTACCCGGACAACTCGCTGGGGCTGGTGGAGAACTTCCTGCGGATGACCTTCGGGTTCCCCGCCGAGCCCTACGAGGTCGACCCGGCGCTGACCCGCGCGCTGGACCTGCTGTTCATCCTGCACGCCGACCACGAGCAGAACTGCTCGACCTCGACGGTGCGGATGGTCGGCTCCTCGGAGGCGAACCTGTTCGCCAGCACCTCGGCGGGCATCAACGCGCTGTTCGGGCCGCTGCACGGCGGGGCGAACAGCGCGGTGCTGGAGATGCTGGAAGGCATCCACAACAACGGCGACGACGTGGATTCGTTCGTCAACCGGGACAAGAACAAGGAGCCCGGTGTGAAGCTGATGGGCTTCGGGCACCGGGTGTACAAGAACTACGACCCGCGCGCGGCGATCGTGAAGAAGACCGCCGACGAGGTGCTGAGCAAGCTCGGCGCGAACGACCCGCTGCTGGACATCGCGATGCGGCTGGAGGAGCGGGCGCTGGCCGACGACTACTTCGTCGAGCGCAAGCTGTACCCGAACGTCGACTTCTACACCGGCCTGATCTACAAGGCGATGGGGTTCCCGACGAAGTACTTCACCGTGCTGTTCGCGCTCGGCCGGCTGCCCGGCTGGATCGCGCACTGGCGGGAGATGCTGGTCGACCCGGCCCGCAAGATCAGCCGTCCGCGCCAGGTCTACACCGGCGCGGCCGAGCGCTCCTACCAGCCCATCGGCGAGCGCTGAATCGAGCTCTGAATCGTCGGGCAGGCCCCGGACCGGCCATCGGCCGGTGCCGGGGCCGTTTCGCGTTCGCGGCCGTATGGTCCGGGCATGAGCGCACCCGCGATTCTGTGGTTCCGCCGCGACCTACGCCTCGGTGATCACCCGGCGTTGCAGGAAGCGGCCCGCCGCGGCCCGGTGATCGGGTTGTTCGTGCTGGACGAGGCGCTGCTCGGGCCGTCAGGGCCTGCGCGCCGCACGTTCCTGTACCGGTGCCTGCGGGAACTCGACGAGCAGCTCGGCGGGAAGTTGCTGGTGCTGCGCGGTGAGCCGGAGCGGGTGGTGCCGGAACTGGCCGAGCGGACGGGCGCGAGCAGCGTGCACGTCTCCGCCGACACCGGGCCGTACGGACGCCGCCGCGATGAGCGGGTCCGGGAAGCGCTGCGGGGCCGGGAAGCGCTGGGAGCCGATGTCGAGTGGGTGCCGACCGGTTCGCCGTACGCGGTCACCCCTGGCCGGATCACCAAGCGGGACGGCGCGCCGTACAAGGTGTTCACGCCGTTCCGCCGCGCATGGGACGAGCACGGCCGCCCGAAGCCCGCCCGCACGAGCGCGTCCGCTGCGGACTGGACGCTGCCGCGCCGGGTAGGTGCGGTGCCGATCCCGGACGACGAGGAACTCGGCGAACTGGTGCTGCCGCCTGCGGGGGAGTCCGCGGCGAAGAAGCGCTGGCGGGAATTCCTCAAGTCCACTGTGCACGAATACGAGCGGGACCGGGACCGCCCGGACCACGCCGGGACGAGCCGGATGTCGCCGTACCTGCGCTGGGGGTGCGTGCACCCGCGGACGCTGCTGGCTGATCTGGACGGGCGCAGCGGCGAAGGCGTCGACAGCTACCGCAACGAGCTGGCGTTCCGCGAGTTCTACGCCGATGTGCTGTGGCACTGGCCGGAAAGCGCGCGGCGCAACTTCGACGCGCGGTTCGATCGGATGCGGCTGGACACCGGCGCCGACGCCTGGGAGCGGTTCGAGATGTGGTGCGCCGGACGCACCGGATTCCCCGTGGTCGACGCCGGGATGCGGCAGCTGCTCGCGGTCGGGTGGATGCACAACCGGATTCGCATGGTGGTGGCGAGTTTCCTGGTCAAAGACCTGCACCTGCCGTGGTGGTGGGGCGCCCGGCACTTCATGCGGCACCTGGTCGACGGGGACCTGGCCTCGAACCAGCACGGCTGGCAGTGGACGGCCGGGACGGGCACCGACGCGGCGCCGTACTTCCGGATCTTCAACCCGATCACGCAGGGCACGAGGTTCGACCCGGACGGCGCCTACGTGCGCGAGTTCGTCCCGGAACTGCGCGGGCTCAGCGCCAAGTCGACGCACGAGCCGTGGAAACTGCCCGACGGGCCGCCGAACGGCTATCCCGGCCCGATCGTCGAGCACCACCACGAACGCCAGGAGTCCCTGGCCCGCTACGGCGAGATCAAGACCTGACCGGCGCGCCCGGCCGAGTTCCCCGGACTCAGCAATCGCAGCGAGCGAACGGACTGTTCGCCCGGTCTAGCCGGACCAACGGTCCGTTCGCTCCTGGAAGGACTGGGCGGAACGGGTGGCGTGCGGGCGTGTCGGCCCGGCCCTCGCCCACCCGGAGCGCGCGAGCGAACGGACCGTTTGACCAATCTATTCGGACGAACAGGCCGTTCACTCCGGGAGCGCGAACGGTGTGCGCGAGGTCAGTCGCCGCGGCGGATGGGGCCGAGGATGTCCTGCTCCTTGGGGTTCGTGACCAGCGTGATCGGGGCCCACATGTTGTTGCCGAGGGCGATCACTCCGTCGTCGGGGAGTTGGGTCAGCTGCTGGACGCGCGTCGAGGGATCGAAGTACCAGAAGCGGGCCGCCAGCTGCGCCTGCTGCAACGGCAACCGCTGCAGCAGCACCAGATCCGCGGTGTTCGTGGCCGTACCGCTGCCCGCCTGCGGGTGCAGGTAGGGCAGCACGTACATCGTGGTCTGCCACGGGGCGCGCGGCGGGAACAGCTCCTGCGGCACCGCACCGCCGTCGTGGATCATCAGCAGCGGCGCGTCCTCGGTGGGCCGCGGAAGGTCGTAGGGCTGCAGCTTGCGCAGCTGAACCAGCGGTACCTGGCTGCCGTCCGCGAGCTTGCCCGCCGCGTGCTCCACCGTCTTCCACGCCGCGGGCCTGCCGGTGGCGATGGTGACCCACGCGCCGGTGGCGATGGCGCGCAGCGCGATCTGCCGGGCCAGGTACAGCCCGCCGACGGTGACCACGCGGGTGGGGTCCGGGCGCAGGATCGAGGCGGTTACCGACTCGCCACGCGCGCCCTTGCCGATGACCATGCCGCCGCGGTCACCCGGCGGGCTCACCACGTCCAGCATCTCCGGGCGCACCAGGAACTCCGGTGCGGTGCCGTTGACGTTGCCCGGGGTGTCCAAGGTCCGGGTTCGGCTCATGCCGCACCTCCCAGCGGCAGCGTTCCGGTCAGCCCGGCCAGCTGCATCCCGCGCAGCGGGGTGAGGGTCAGGTTGAGCCGGTTGCTGATCTCGCGCAGTCGTTCGTCCGAAGCGTTCAGGGCCGAAGGGGTCCGGGCGCTGACCCGGACCAGGCCGCGCAGCCCGACCTCACCGTCCTCACCGGACGGTGCGATGGACATCGCGATGCTGGTGGACAGCGCCCGCACGCCGGTCAGTGCGTTGATGCTGTCGCTCATGTGGTTCGGCCAGCCGGTGATCGCGTAGCTGGAGTGCCCGACGCTGCCCGCGGTGACGCTGTTCCACCGCTCGGTCAGCCCGACCGGGCGCTGTTCGCGCAGCGAGTCGTTCAGCTCGGCCGAGGAGATGCCCGCCTGCAGCAGCTCGTCCGGGTCCAGCGGACGGGTTGGGATGCCGCATCCGCTGAGCGCGTTGCGCACCCGGGAGAGCGCGCCGATCAGCGCCCGGTGCGCACCGACCACGCCACCGCCGCGTTCGCCGACGGCCTTCGCGCAGCGCTGCGGGTCCAGCCGCAC
>NZ_JAFRFW010000842.1:0-3255 GCF_017434145.1 Saccharopolyspora sp.
CGGTGAACACGGCGCCGGCTCCGCGCGGGTGCGCGGCCGCGACCTCGGTGGCGGAGACGTCCACGTCGTCCGGGTTGTCGGCGGGATCGCCGGAGGTGCTCAGGTCGACGGTGCCGACCTGGACACCGCCGGCCGCGGCCAGACCGGCCACGTACCGCAACTCCGCACCCTTGGTGTCGAACGTGCCCACCACGTACGCCCGGCCCATCGCACCGCCTTCGCCGTCGGGGTCCACCGGAGCCGAAGCCTACTTCGCGCAGCGGCGCGGGCACAGCCCGTTGATCACCAATCGGCGAGCGACCCCAGCAGCTCCGCGTCCTCGTCCAGGAACCGGCGAACTTCACGGGCGCGCAGCTCCTCGCGGTCTTCCCGCTCGGCGGCCTCGCGCGGCGGGTGCTCGTGCACCTCGTTCAACCTCAGAACCATCGTCACCACGCCAACCGCCTACTACCACGCGCTGCCGCTCATTTCCCGGGCGAGAGAACGGCCCCCGGACTTCGCCGGGGGCCGTCGCTTGCGGGCTCAGGTCACTGGCTCTTGCCCTTGCCCATGAAGCGGTTCTTGACCTGGTCGATCTTCGCCTTGTTCTTGGGGTCGGACGCGTAGCGCTTGGCCTGGTCGATCGCCTTCTTGCCCTGCGGGCTCTTGGCGAAGTCGGTCACCTTCTTGAACAGAGACATGGTCGCTCCCACTCGGACCGTTCGGGCACGGTTACTCCCAGGGTACCGGCATTTCGGGCACCCGATCGAGCCCTGCAGCCCCGCGAACGCTCCTAGCCGAGCACACCGCTGACCGACGAGTGCCCCTTGAGCAGGTTGCGGGCGATGGTGCGGCGCTGGATCTCGTCGGTTCCCTCGAAGATGCGCAGCAGCCGGATGTCGCGGTACCAGCGCTCGATGGGCAGTTCGCGGGTGTAGCCCATGCCGCCGTGGATCTGCAGCATCCGGTCCACGATCTCGTTGGCGCGGGTGCCGCCGTAGAGCTTGGCGATGCTCTGCGCGTGCCGCGAGTCCATGCCCTGGTCGGACTGCCACGCGGCCTGCAGCACCAGCCAGCGCAGCGACTCGATCTCCACCGCGGAGTCGGCGATCATCCACTGGATGGCCTGGCGATCGGCGATCGGCGCGCCGAAGGTCTTCCTGCTGCGCGCGTAGTCCATGGACATCTCCATCATGCGTTCGCAGCCGCCGAGCGCGCGGGCGGGCAGCAGGTACCGGCCGCGGCCGATCCACTGCATGGCGAGCTTGAAGCCGCCGCCGACCTCGCCGAGCACGTTCTCCTCCGGCACCCGCACGCCGTCGAACTGCAGCGCGGCGGGCTGCCGGTCCCACTCGCCCATGATCTCGATCGGCTCGGACTTCCAGCCCGCGTCCCGGTCGGCGAGGAAGCAGGTGACTCCGCCGTCGGCGCCCTTGTCCTTGTCGGTGACGGCGAAGACCATCGTGAAGTCGGCGTCGATGCCGCCGGTGATGAACGTCTTCTCGCCGTCGATCACCCACTCCGAGCCCTCCTTGCGGGCGGTGGTGCGGATGTCCTTCGCGTCCGATCCGGCGCCGGGTTCGGTGATCGCGAAGCAGGACTTGCGCTCGCCTTCGATGGTGGGCAGCAGGTAGCGCCGCTGCTGGTCCTCGTTGGCGTGGTAGAGGATGTTGTCGGCGTAGCCGCCGAAGCTGAACGGCACGAACGTGCGGCCGAGCTCGATCTCGATCAGCGCGGTCAGCACCGCGGAAAGCCCCATCCCGCCGTACTCCTCCGGGGTCTGCACGCCCCAGAATCCGGCGTCGCGGGCCTTCTGCCGCAGCTGCCCGAGCTCTTGCTTGGTCAGCCCGCGCTCGTGGTTGCGCTCGCGGCGCAGCACCTCCTGCTCCAGCGGCATGAGTTCGCGCTGCACGAAGGTGCGCACCCAGTCGCGGATGTCCCGCTCTTCCTCGGTGAGCGAAAAGTCGACCATCAGTGCTGTTCCTTTCCGAATCCGGCCCGGGCTCAGCCGCGAGCGGCGGTGTTCGTCTCGGTGAGCTGCTCGCGCAGATCGCGCTTGAGGACCTTGTGGCTGGGACCGAGCGGCAGTTCGTCGACGAACACGACGCGGCGCGGGTACTTGTGGTGCGCGGTCTGCTCGGCGGCCCACGCCCGGATCGCCCCGGACAGCGAATCGTCGGCGAGCTCGCCCGGTTCGGGGACCACGACCGCGCAGATCTCCTCGCCGCGTTCGGGGTCGGGCAGGCCGATCACCGCGCACTGCGCGACGGCCGGGTGCCGGATCAGCAGCTCCTCGACCTCGCGCGGGTAGATGTTGTAGCCGTTGCGGATGATCAGGTCCTTCTTGCGGTCCACGATGGACAGGTAGCCGTCGGCGTCCTTGCGGCCCATGTCGCCGGTGCGGAACCAGCCGTCGACCACCGCGGCGCGGGTGGCCGCGGGGTCACCGAGGTAGCCGGCGAACACGTTGTGGCCGCGGATGACGATCTCGCCGGTCTGGCCGGCGGGCAGCAGCTCGATGCGGTCGTCGACGTCCGGGTCGGCGACCTCGGCGTCGACGCCCCACAGCGGGTGCCCCACGGTTCCGGCGCGCGCGCCGAACGCCGGCTGGTTCACGGTGGCGGTCGGCGAGGTCTCGGACAGCCCGTAGCCCTCGTGGATGGATGCGCCGAAGCGCCGCTCGAAGTTCTCCAGCACCGCAACCGGCAGCGCGGCGCCGCCGGAGACGCACAGCCGCAGGCTGGGCAGCGCTGTTTCCGGCCCGGCGGCTTCCAGCATCCGGATGTACATCGTCGGCACTCCGTTGAGCTGGGTGACTTCGTGCCGCCGGATCAGCTCGAGAGCTTCGCCGGGGTCGAACTTGGGTTGCAGCACCAGCGCGGCACCGGCGCGGAACGTGGTGTTCAGCGAGACGGTCTGGCCGAACACGTGGAACAGCGGCAGGCAGCCGAGCACCTTGTCGTCGCGCCGGGTGTCGTTCGCGTCGAAGGCGTTCACCACGGCGTTCATGACCAGGTTGAGGTGCGTGAGCACGGCGCCCTTGGGGCGTCCCGTGGTTCCGCTGGTGTAGAAGATGGCCGCCGGGTCCTCGGGGGCGCGGGTCGCGAAGGACGCCACCGGTTCGGCGGCCGCGGCCAGTTCGGTCAGTGAGGTGGTTTCCGGCGAGGCCTCCGGATCGCCGCCGGGGCCGACGGTCAGCACCGGGACGCCGACGCGGCGCGCGGACTCCTCCGCCAGCGCGCGCTGCGAGGTGTGCCCGATGACGAGCTTGGCGCC
>NZ_JAFRFW010000843.1:0-8255 GCF_017434145.1 Saccharopolyspora sp.
ACGGTCGTGTAGGCCGAGGCGCCCGACTCGTCCAGCTGCCGCTTCACGCCGGCGATCGTGGAGCCCTTCTGGCCGATCGCGACGTAGATGCAGTGCACCTGCTTCTCGGGGTCGCCGCTTTCCCAGTTGCTCTTCTGGTTGATGATCGTGTCGATCGCGACCGTGGTCTTGCCGGTCTTGCGGTCGCCGATCAGCAGCTGCCGCTGGCCGCGGCCGATCGGGGTCATCGAGTCGATCGCCTTGATGCCGGTCTGCATCGGCTCGCGCACTTCCTGGCGCTGGACCACCGAGGCGGCCTGCAGCTCCAGCTGGCGCTGGGCGTCCGGCTTGACCTCGCCGAGCCCGTCGATCGGGTCGCCCAGCGGGTTCACCACGCGGCCGAGGAAGCCGTCGCCGACCGGGATGGACAGCACCTTGCCGGTGCGCCGGACCTCCTGGCCCTCCTCGATGCTCTCCGACTCACCGAGGATCACCGCGCCGATCTCCTGGGCTTCCAGGTTCATCGCGACGCCGTAGATGCCGCCGGGGAACTCCAGCAGCTCCTCGGTCATGACCGAAGGCAGGCCCTCGACATGGGCGATGCCGTCACCGGTATCGGTGACGACCCCGACCTCCTCGCGGCTGACCTCCGGGGAGTAGCTGGAGACGTACTTCTCGATCGCACTGCGGATCTCGTCCGACGAGATCGTCAGCTCCGCCATGTCTCGTTCCTGCTCTCGGTTCGTTCTCTGGGAGGAAGTTCTTCGCCGGCTGCGCCTCGCCGCTAGTCGGCCAGGTCGCGCCGAAGGGACTGCAAGCGGCCCGCGATGGTGCCGTCGATGACCTCGTCACCGATCCGGATCAGCAGGCCGCCGACCACGTCCGGATCCACTTCCAGGTGGACCGCGATGGGCCGCGAGTAGATCCGCTGCAAGGTGGCTGCGAGCCGCTGCTGCTGCTCGTCGGAAAGCGCCACGGCCGACCGCACGTGCGCCACCGACCGCTCACGGCGCTTGGCCGAGAGTTCCGCGAGCTCTTCCAGGCCCTCGCTGATCCGCCCGCCCCGCGGGTGTTCCACGAGCTGGCGCACCAGCGTCTGGGTGACCGGCTCGACCTTGCCGCCGAGCAGGTCGTCGACCACGGCCGCCTTGCCCTCCGGGGAACCGGCCGGGTCGGCCAGCAGCCGTTCCAGCGGCAGGTCCGCACCGATGATCCGGCCCAGCCGGAACAGCTCGTCTTCGACGGCATCCAGCCGACCGGCCCGCTCGGCCTGCACCAGCAGCGCCACCCGCGCCAGCCGTTCCAGGCCGCGGACCAGGTCCTTGGCGCTGGACCACCGGGCGCGGACGGCCTCGGTCACCACCGGCAGCGACCGCTGGCCGAGCTTGCCCGCCAGCAGGTCCTTGACCAGGTCCTCCCTGGTCCCGGGCGCGGTCGAGGCGTCGGCCAGCGCGCGGCGCAGGGTCGACTCGCGACCCAGCAACGCGGCCACGCCGAACAGCTCGTCGGCCAGACCGGTGATCTCCGCGGCCCCGGCCCCGTCGGTGGCCTGCAACAGCTGCAGCTCGGTGGCTGCCAGCGCGTCGCGGCTCGCGGCGTTCACGAGGGTGCTCAACTCTCCAGGGCCTTTCGCTCTCGGGGCACTTCCGGTGACCACATCATGTGCGTGCTCCTCGCACCCCTGCCTACCTGCCGGACGGTGCCGAACCGGACGGTGCGGAGGTGGACTCCAGCTCGTCGAGGAACCGGTCCACGGTGCCGCGCTGCCGGGTTTCGTCCTCCAGGGACTCCCCGACGATACGTCCCGCCAGGTCGACCGCCTGCCGTCCGAGGTCGGAACGCAGCTCCGCGATGATCTGCGAACGCTGCGCGGCGAGCTGGTTCTGGCCCTGCGTGACGATCCGCTCGGACTCCGTCTGCGCCTGAGCCCGCATCTCCTCGACGATCTGCTGGCCCTCGGCCCGCGCGTCGTCCCGGATCCGGGCCGCCTCGGCACGAGCCTCGGCGAGCTGCGACTTGTACTGCTCCAACGTCCGCTGAGCCTCCGCCTGCGCCTGCTCGGCGCGGGCGATGCCGCCTTCGATCCGCTCGCTGCGTTCCGCGTAGACCTTCTCGAAGCGCGGAACGGCGTACTTCCAGAGCACGAACAGCAGGATCAGGAAGGCGATCAGCCCGACGACGATCTCGGTCGGAGCAGGGAGGACCGGGTTGTGGCCGCCCGCGGCCAGCAACGTCTGCGTCTTCACCATGACGTCTCCCTACGCTTCAGTGCCGGATTGTCACGCGTTGGAGGCGATGAAGTAGATGACCAGGCCGATCAGGGCGAGCACCTCGACCAGCACGAACGAGATCCACGCGATGCCCTGCAGCTGACCCTGGGCCTCCGGCTGGCGGGCGGTGCCGTTGATGACCGCGGCCCAGATCAGGCCGACGCCGACGCCGGGGCCGATGGCGCCCAGGCCGTAGCCGATGGCGGCGAGACCGGGGTTCATGTTCGTCGCGGCTTCGGCGGCCTGCGCAAGAACGATGTTGCTCACTTTCACTACCTTTCAACTCGGTCCGCGCTCATGCGCGGATCGGAGGTCTTGGTCTTGCTCTCAGTGCTCCTGGGCGAGCGCGCTGCCGATGAAGTTGGCGGTCAGCAACGCGAAGATGTACGCCTGCAGCACTTGGATCAGGGCTTCGACGAACGTCAAGGCAATGGCGAAGGCGAAGGCGACGATCGAGACCGGCTTGAACGCCGCACCCGCCTCAACGAGCAGGTACTCCCCGCCCAGGGCGAACACCATCAGGATCAGGTGCCCGGCGAACATCGCGGCGAACACCCGGATGGCCAGCGCGACCGGCTGGGCGATGAACTTCTGGAAGAACTCGATCGGTGCGAGCAGCACGTAGATCGGCTTGGGCACGCCCGGGGGGAACATGACGTGCTTGAAGTAGCCGAGGAACCCGTGCCTGGCGAAACCGACCGTGTGGATGACCACGTACGCCACCAGGAACAGCGCCACCGGGAAGCCGATGCGCGACATGGTGGGGAACTGGATGAGCGGGATGATCCCGAAGATGTTGTTCACCAGCACGAACGTGAACAGCGCGAAGATCAGCGGTACGAACCGGCGGAACTCCTTGGCGCCGATCTGGTCCCGCGCGATGTTGTTCCGGCTGAACTCGTAGAGGAACTCGGCGACGAACTGGCCTTTGCCCGGCACCAGCTTCAGGTTGCGGGTGGCAACCAGGAAGTAGACGCCGATGATCAGTACGGAGAGTACGATCAGGATCATCGGCTTGGTGACGCCGCCGAAGATCGGCGGGAGGTCGAAAGCTTCCGCGCCCGGCGGTTGAAACTTTCCGCCTTGGGCCAGCACCAGCGCGCCCAACAGGGCTCCTTCCGGTTCTCCCGCGGTTCACACCGTCGGGCGAATCGTCATGATTTGCACTTAACGTACCTGATACGCGATCTGACACCTAAGTCGACCCCGTCACACGCGACATGTGCACGATCGGTGTCAGGTGATCACCCTCCGCACCAGGGCGACCAGGTCGAACCGGACGATACCAGCGGGTAACCCCATCTCCGGCACTACCCGCGAAGCACCGCCGAGACCGTCATTGACCAGGAACGACGACCGGGATCTTGGTTTTCCGGAACGCGACGACCTCGGAAGCGGCCCACACGATGATCGTGGCCAGCATGGTGAACGCCAGCGCGTAGGAGTGCAGGCCCTCGACTCCGCCGAGCAACGTCATCACGACCAGCAGCACCAGCATCTTCCCCATGTAGCCGCCGAGCGCGGCGACCATGACGAACATCGGGTGCAGCCCGCCGGTCCAGCGCATCAGGCCGATCGTGAGCAGCGACGACCCGAACGCCACCACTCCGCCGACCAGCGCGCCGAACACACCCGGCAGCCCTGCCAGCAAGCCGGAGACCAGGATCCCGAGCAGCACGACCACCACGCCCGGCCACACCGCGGTCCGCAGCATGGCGTCGGCCAGCTTGCGCACCGTCGCGGCGTGCGGGTTGCCCGCATCGGCGCCGTCGGCGCGCTGGTCGGTCGTCTCGCTCATCAGGCCCCTCGATCGGATCGCCACCGTTCGGCCATTCTCGGGATTGCGGAAATGATAGCGGCCGACAACACGCCCAATCCGACCACCCATGCCACGACCGCGGCGCTGAACAGCGTCAACGACACCGCGCCGAAGGCCAGCACCGCCGCCCACAGGTAGATGAGCAGCACCGCCCGGCGCTGCGAGTGCCCGATCTCCAGCAGCCGGTGGTGCAGGTGCATCTTGTCCGCGTGGAACGGGCTCTTGCCCGCGCGGGTGCGCCGCACCACCGCCATGATCAGGTCGAGCAGCGGCACGAACAGCACGGCGGCCAGCACCAGCAGCGGGGACAGCAGCGCGAGCGCGTCCTTGCCGCCGAAACCGGCGTAATCGGCCTTGCCGGAGGCCGAAGTGCTCGCCGTCGCCAGCATCAGCCCGATCAGCATCGATCCGGAGTCGCCCATGAAGATCCGCGCGGGCTGGAAGTTGAACGGCAGGAACCCCATGCACGCCCCGGCGATCGAGGCGGCGATCAGCGCGGGCGGGTAGGCGGTGACGTCGCCGCCGTGCTGCTGCAGCAGGCTCAGGCAGAACGCGCAGGTCGCGCTCGCGGCGATCAGGCCGATCCCGGAGGCCAGGCCGTCCAAGCCGTCCACGAAGTTCATCGCGTTGATCATCGTGACGACCAGCAGCACCGTGAGCAGCTGCCCCTGGTTGCTGTTGAGCACCATCAGCTGCCCGATGTGCCCCTCGGTGCCGCCCCACGGCACCCAGAAGCCGAACCACTGCACGCCGAACAGCACCAGGATCCCGGCCGCGGTGACCTGCCCGGCCAGCTTGGTCAGCGAGTCCAGCTCGAAGCGGTCGTCCAGCGCGCCGACCAGCACGATGACCCCGCCCGCCAGCAGCGCGGCGACCGCGTCCTTGGAGAAGTCGAAACCGCGTGAGAGCGCGGGCAGGTTGCTGGCCAGGAACATCGCGGCCAGCACTCCGCCGAACATCGCGACCCCGCCCATCCGCGGGATCGGCGTCAGGTGCACGTCCCGCTTGCGCGGGTAGGCGACCGCCCCCACGCGGATCGCCAGCAGCCGCACCAAGCCGGTCAGCAGGAAGGTCACCGCCGCCGCGGTGAGCAGCACCAACAGGTACTCCCGCGCGGGCAGGCCGGCGGGAGCCCAGAGCGTCGAATTGTCCATGGCGGTGCTACCCGCGCGGGCCGGCGGCCCGGTCGGTCTTCAGCCCCCGGAACGGCGTGTTCAAGCTCGGTGCTCCTCATCGCGTGGCACGTTGCGCATCCAGCACCAACGCTATCGGCACTCGGACGCGCCGCGAGCACCGGTCCGGATCAGCGAAGATCGATCCACTTCGGACGCGAGGAACCGGCGCGGGGGCCTTTCGCCCGCATGGCACTGGATCCGCGCACCGGGCTCACTGCGCGGGTTCGACCTCCACGCCCAGCACCTCGGCGAGCTGGTCGCGGCTGATCTCCCCCTCCCGCAGCACCCGCGGCTGCGACTGGGTGAGGTCGACGATCGTGGAGGCGACCGGCTCGCCGGACGGGCCGCCGTCGAGGTAGACGTCCACCGACTCGCCCAGCTGGTCCCGCGCTTCCTGCGCGGTGGCCGCGGGCGGCTGGCCGCTGCGGTTCGCGCTGGACACCGCCATCGGGCCGACCTCGCGCGGCAGGTCCAGCGCCACCGGGTGCAGCGGCATCCGCAGGTTCACCGTTCCCCGCGTGTTGCCCAGGTCCCAGGCCAGCGACGGGGCCTGCGGCAGCACCAGGGACAGCCCGCCGGGCCAGAACGCCTCGATCAGCGCGCGAGCCTGCCGGGACACCGACATGACCAGGCCGTCCACGGTGTTCCAGGAGCCGACCAGGACCGGCACCGGCATGTCGCGGCCGCGTCCCTTCGCGGTCAGCAGCGAGCCGACGGCTTCGGTGTCGAACGCGTCGGCGCCGATGCCGTAAACGGTGTCGGTGGGCAGGACGACGAGTCCGCCTGCTCGCACCGCGTTCGCGGCGGCGGTCAGGCCGGCCTCCCGGCCGTCCGGGCGGTTGCAGTCATGCACGGTGCTCACCCGGTCGATCCTGGCACGCCCGCCGCGCCGGGCTGCGGGCGGTGCCACGCCGATGCGCTGCGGGCATATCCTGCCGAGTAACACCCGCGCGGCGATGCAAGATCGAAAGGATGCGCTCGCCATCGGCGCGGGGCGCCGCAGGCACCGCTCGCGGCCCGGCAGCGCCGTCGCCGAGAACCGCACCGCAACGCGACCGTGCCGCGGAACGTCTCAGGCGAGTGAACGTCCGATTCGCGCATCCGGGTCCGCCCGCCGCAGCAAGCCAGCAGTCGAGGAGTGAGAGATGACCGCCCCGCCGCAGGGTGTCGAGGTCGACCACGTGGAGTTCCCCGCAGGCAAGATCCGCTACTACCGGGCGGGCTCCGCGGGACCGGCGATCGTGCTGCTGCACGGTGCCGGACTGGACAACGCGATGCTGAGCTGGCGGCACGCGATCCCGGTGCTGGCCGCCGACCACCGCGTCTACGTTCCCGACCTGCCCGGCCAGGGCGGCAGTCAGCCGTGGCACGGCCGGGCGAACCAGCGCACATTCGAAGAGGTGCTGCGCTGGCTGCTGGACGCGTGGAACGTGCGGGACACGATGCTGGTGGGGTTGTCCATGGGCGGCAGCATCGCCACCGGTTTCACGCTGCGGCATCCGCGCCGGGTGCGCGGGATGGTCCTGGTCAGCTCCGGCGGGCTGGTGCCCAAGCTGCAGAACCACGCGCTGAAGTACCTCGCCACGCGCGTGCGGTTCCTGGACCGCGGGACCAAGAACCTGCTGGCCACCAGGCGCGCAACGGTGCGCCGGGTGCTGGCCAAGCAGCTGTTCGCCGACCAACCGCAGGACATGGAGAGCATCGTCGACGAGGTCATCGCCGAAGCGCGCCAGCGCGGCTCGCTGTTCTCCGACTGGCAGCGGGACTCGGTGGCCCGCCGATCCATGCGGGTGAACCACCTGCCGCACCTGGACCAGATCGGCTGTCCGGTGATGCTGGTGCACGGCGAGCGGGACCGGTCGGTGCCGTTGTCGTCCTCGCAGACGGCGGCCGCAGGCATCGCGGACGCGCAACTGCGGGTGGTCCAAGGGGCGGGGCACTGGCCGAACCGCGAGCGGCCGAACGAGTTCAACGCGCTGCTCCGGGAGTTCGTGAACGCGCGCGGCTGACGGCCGGTGCCGCGGTTCGGCACCGGACCGCACGACCGGCGAAGAGCCGGAGCCCGAAGCAGTGTGAGCGCGCACACGCTGCACACTCGTAGCAGGTGGGGCCTGGGCCGGACTACTCGTCGAAGGCGGCAGCTACTCGGGGAACTGCTCGCAGCCGTGACGGCGGCGCCGAGTCGGCTCACCCGGCTCCCAGCACGGATCGGACGGCGCCTCCGGGCGCGAAAGGCGGTGGCAGGTGCGCACCTACGGAAGCTGGTTCCGCTTCGTCGCGGTCGCCGAGGCGTTCTCCTGGGCGGGCCTGCTGATCGCGATGCTGTTCAAGTACGGCTTCGGGTTGCCCGAGGGCGTGACGGTCCTCGGCTGGGTGCACGGCCTGGTGTTCACCGCTTACGTGGTGACTTGCTTGGTCGTGTTCAGCCCGCTGCGCTGGCCGTTCCGCACGCTGGTGCTCGGCCTGATCGCTTCCGTGCCGCCGCTGGCGTCGGTCGCGTTCGAGCGCTGGATGCATCGCCGCGGCCTGCTGACCACGCGCGAGTCGACGGAGCCGACCTTCTGGGGCCACGTCGGTCACGTGCTGCGAACCCTCAACTGAGCCGCGGCCGCCGCGGCACCACGGACCCAGAACCTCTGTTGTACTTGGCAGTCCGGACCGGTTCTCGTGGTCGAGTCAGCGGCGCAGCCGCTGAGCAGTGACCCCCGCGCAACAAGATCGAACCCACCTCCGCAGAAGTCCCCTGCAGCGTGCCGGACCTTGCCGAGGAGCTCGGTGAGCTGCTGGGTCTGCCGCTCGGTCACCCCGACCATCCCGAATTCGACCTCGTTGACCGACTCGGTGGCGCGCTTCATCAAGTCCCGGCCGTCGTCGGTGATCTCGACCAGCGTGGTGCGGCGGTCGGTGGGGTGCGGCACCCGGCGCACCAGCTTGTCGTGCTCCAGGCGGTCGACGATGTTGGTGACGCTGGTCGGGTGCAGCTGCAGCCGGTCCCCCATCACCCGCATCGGC
>NZ_JAFRFW010000844.1:0-9177 GCF_017434145.1 Saccharopolyspora sp.
GTCGTGCAGCCGCGCGCGGGAGTCGTAGACCCGCACGAAGGCGTCCTGCACGATGTCCTCCGCGGCAGCCCGATCGTCCACGAGCAGCACCGCGATCCGCAGCAGTTGCCGGTAGTTGTCCTGGTAGAGCTCGGTCAGCTTGGTCGTCAGTTCATCCATGGCCGCCAGCCCGTCGCCCGGCCGGGCGGTCACGGGCAATGCGATCGAAACCGTCACATCTGTCCATGACGCCCAGACCTCCTTGGCGGTTGGCAGCCGACGCATACCGGTTTCGCAGCCGAGACGCCGACCGGTGGAGGAGGTCAGCTTATCGCCCGCCGAACGCGCGATTACGGAGTGGATCGCCTGGGACACCGCGGGTGCCGGATGGACGGGTCCTGTTCGGCCGGTCGCGGCAGGCCGAACGGCACCGCCCGGCGGTTGCGCACTGCCCCACCCGCACCGATCTGTCCGAATTGGACATACGCGACTCCGGTTGCGCGCGCTGGAGATCGACGATCTCCGGGACCACCGCGGCACCACCGACGCACCCGATGCCGCGGCGGTGGCGGTCGACTACCGTCGGCGAAGCAACCGGCGCGATCGGATGGGAGGATAGGCGGCCTCCCGGCCGCCTCAACGGCCATGAAATTCGGCATCTCGACGTTCAACACCGACGAGGGCATCGGCCCGGCGGAACTCGGTCGCGCGCTGGAGCAGCGCGGGTTCGACGCGATGTTCCTCGCCGAGCACACGCACATCCCGGTCAGCCGGGAGACCCCGTACCCGGGCGGCGGCGACCTGCCGCGGATGTACTACCGCACGCTGGACCCGTTCGTGAGCCTCACCGCGGCCGCGGCGGTCACCGACAACCTGCTGCTCGGGACCGGGATCGCGCTGATGATCGAGCGGGACCCGATCACCACCGCCAAGGAGGTCGCCAGCCTCGACCTGGTCTCCGGCGGGCGGGCGCTGTTCGGCATCGGCGCGGGCTGGAACCGCGAGGAGATGCGCAACCACGGCACCGACCCGCGCACCCGCGGCGCGCTGATGGACGAGCGGATCCGGGCCATGCGGGAGATCTGGACGAAGGACGAGGCCGAGTTCCACGGCGAGCACGTCGACTTCGACCCGATCTACGCGTGGCCGAAGCCGGTGCAGCGCCCGCACCCGCCGATCTACATCGGCGGCGAGAGCGACCGCGCGTTCCGGCGGGTGGCCGAGTACGGCGGCGGCTGGCTCCCGCGCGCAGGTGTCGAGAACCTCGGCGACCTGATCAGCAAGGTCCGCGACCAGGCGGGCTGGCGGGTTCCGGTTTCGCTGTACGCCGCGCCGCGCGAGGCGGTCGTGGAGGAGTACGAGCAGGCCGGGGTGGACCGGTTGCTGTTCTACCTGCCGACGGAGCCGCGCGACGAGTCGCTGGCGCGGCTGGACCAGTTCGCGTCCGTGGTGGCCAAGCACAACGGCTGAGCCGGGGCGGGGCCACCGGTGCGGCGGTGGCCCCGGCGCAACCTCCCCGGCCGCAAATGTGCGGGCGACCGGCGAAGTCTCTTACATCCCGATTACTTCCCGGTCTTCCACTGGACATCGAGGACATCGCAGGCAGATCCTTGCGACTGCTTTGCACATCAGTGCGATCAGATCAGCACGATGCGCCCGCGAAGATCGCGATCGCAGAACGGAGTCCGGGGACGGTGGCGAGCACGACGACAACGGCGACCCCAAGCGGCGGGTCACCGCAGCGACGCAAGTGGAGCCCTGCGCAGATCATCACGTGGGTGCTGGTGGCGGCGGTCGGCGCCGTCGCTTGGGGGGTCATCGCGATCAGCCGCGGCGAGGAGATCTCCGCCGCCTGGCTGGTGTTCGCCGCGCTGGCCTCGTACGCGATCGCCTACCGCTTCTACGCCCGGTTCATCGCGAAACGGGTGCTGCGGGTGGACGACACCCGCGCGACCCCCGCGGAACGGCTGAACAACGCGACCGACTTCCAGCCGACCGACCGCCGGGTGCTGTTCGGCCACCACTTCGCCGCGATCGCCGGTGCCGGGCCGCTGGTCGGCCCGGTGCTGGCCGCGCAGATGGGTTACCTGCCCGGCACGATCTGGATCATCGTCGGAGTCGTGTTCGCCGGTGCGGTGCAGGACATGGTGGTGCTGTTCTTCTCCACCCGGCGCAACGGGCGCAGCCTCGGGCAGATGGCCCGCGAGGAGATCGGCCCGGTCGGCGGTGCTGCGGCGCTGGTCGCGGTGCTCGCCATCATGATCATCCTGCTGGCGGTGCTGGCGCTGGTCGTGGTCGGCGCGCTGAAGGGCTCGCCGTGGGGCAGCTTCTCGATCGGCATGACGATCCCGATCGCGCTGTTCATGGGTTTCTACCTGCGCTACGTGCGGCCCGGCCGGATCATCGAGACCTCGATCATCGGCATCGTCCTGCTGCTGCTGAGCATCGTCGGCGGCAGCTGGGTCGCCGACTCCGCGCTGGCCGAGACGTTCACGCTCACCGGCAACGAGGTCGTGTTCGCGCTGATCGTCTATGGGTTCGTCGCCTCGGTGCTGCCGGTGTGGATGCTGCTGGCACCGCGGGACTACCTGAGCACGTTCATGAAGGTCGGCGTCATCGTGATGCTGGCGATCTCGATCGTGATCGCGATGCCCGCCATGAAGACCGAGGCGGTCACCGAGTTCGCCTGGAACGGCCAGGGGCCGGTGTTCGCGGGCGCGCTGTTCCCGTTCGTGTTCATCCAGATCGCCTGCGGCGCGCTGTCCGGCTTCCACGCGCTGGTGTCCTCCGGCACCACGCCGAAGCTGATCGAGAAGGAGTCGCAGGTCCGGGTCATCGGCTACGGCGGGATGCTCACCGAGTCCTTCGTGGCGATCATGGCGCTGGCCGCGGCCTGCATCATCGACCCCGGCATGTACTACGCGATGAACATGCCCAGCTCCGCGCTCGGCGACACCGTGCAATCCGCCTCGCAAGCCGTGGCCGGGGTCGGCTTCCAGATCAGCCCGGAGCAGCTCGCGGCAGCGGCCGCCGCGGTCGAGGAGCAGACCCTGGTCGGGCGCAGCGGCGGCGCACCGACTCTCGCGCTCGGCCTGTCCGATGTGTTCTCGCAGGTCATGGGCGGCGACGCGATGCGGGCGTTCTGGTACCACTTCGCGGTCATGTTCGAGGCGCTGTTCATCCTGACCACGGTGGACGCGGGCACCCGGGTCGGCCGGTTCATGCTGCAGGACACGGTCGGCAACGTGTGGAAGCGCTTCGGGGACGTGACCTGGAAGCCGGGCATCTGGCTGTCCAGCGCGGCGATCGTCGGCGGCTGGGGCTACTTCCTGTGGGCCGGGGTCAACGACCCGCTGGGCGGGATCAACCAGCTGTTCCCCCTGTTCGGCATCGCCAACCAGTTGCTCGCGGCGGTGGCGCTGGCGGTGGCCACCACGATCCTGATCAAGCGCGGGCGGGCTAAGTACGCCTGGGTGACGATCGTGCCGCTGGCCTGGGACGCGGTGGTGACGCTGACCGCGAGCTGGCAGAAGGTCTTCTCCCCCGACCCGAAGCTCGGCTTCTTCGCCCAGCGCGCCTCGTACCAGGCGGCGATCGATGCGGGCCAGACCAGCAAGGGATCGGCGAGCACCGTCGACGAGATGCACAAGGTGGTCACCAACTCCACTGTGGACGGTGTGCTCAGCGTGCTGTTCGCGGTGCTGATCATCATCGTGCTGGTGGACGCGATCCGGGTGTGGATCAAGGCGCTGCGCACGACCGAGCCGCTTCCGGACACCGAGGTGCCGCACACCGAGTCGCAGCTGTGGGCGCCGTCCGGGCTGATCCCCACCGCCGAGGAGCGGCAGCAGCAGCGCGAGCGCGCGGAAATCGGGGCGGGCACATGAGTTCGCCAGCAGGCGCACCCGGGGCGCGGGGTTCCGCGTCCCGGGCGGCTTGGGCCCGGTTCCGCAGCGCAGTGCGCTCGGGCTGGCAGATCCTGCGCGGCATCGTCGGCGAAACGGCCTACGAGCGGTACTTGGAGCACCACCGCGCGCACCACCCCGCCAGCACTCCGCTCGGCGAGCGGGAGTTCTGGCGGCGGCACGTCGATCGCGGCGACACGAATCCCGGTTCGCGCTGCTGCTGAGGGGACCCCGCTCCTCCGTGCGGCGCTGTTCCCGCTTCGCCCGGTCACGGCTCAGCTCGGGTGGTGCTGATCATTCGCAACGGCATCTTCCTCGGCCGGCTGCTGCTCGTAACGTTGCCCTGCTCTCGTGGTGCCGCCCCGACCGGTACCGCTGCCGTTCGCGATGAGTTTCCCCGGCCCGCGGAGTCCTCATCGGGACAACGCAGCTACGGGAGGCAAGCCCATGAACAAGATCACCGCGTGCCTGTGGTTCGACGGTCAGGCCGAGGAAGCCGCGGAGTTCTACACCTCGATATTCGAGGACGCCCGGATCGTCGAAGTCATGCGCAACGGCGAATCCGGGCCAGGACCGGCGGGCAGCGTGCTGACCGTCGAGTTCGAGCTGTTCGGGCGGCGATTCGTCGGGCTCAACGGCGGCCCGCTGTTCCACTTCACCGAAGCCATCTCGCTGATGGTGGACTGCGAGTCGCAGGAAGAGGTGGACCGGCGCACCGAGCAGCTGCTCGCGGGCGGCGGTGAGCAGGGACCGTGCGGCTGGCTCAAGGACCGCTTCGGGCTCTCCTGGCAGGTCGCGCCGCAGGAGCTGTTCGAGATGCTGCGCGACCCGGACCAGGCGCGCACCGACCGCCTCAAGCAGGCGATGTACACCATGCACAAGCTCGACGTGAAGGCCCTGCGCAAAGCCTACGAAGGCACCGCCTGATCACTCCCCGAGCCGGGCCCGCAGCGCTGCGTTCTCCGCTTCGAGCTGGTCCACGCGGTGGTTCAGCTTGGCCAGGTCGGCCGCGGAGTAGCGGTGCGGGATGTGCTTCGGGCAGTTCCAGTCGTAGCCCTCGACGTTGATCAGCACCAACCGTTCCACCCGGCCGTCGGTGCGCGGCTCGCTCAGCTCGGCGGTCAACGCCGGGTCGTCGTCGAGGCCGCGCACCTGCGCGCGCCCGAACAGCTTGAGCCTGGTGCGGTGCGCGTAGTCCATGAAGAACATGGCGACCCGGTCGTCGCCGCGCACGTTCCCGTCGGTGATGTACTGCCGATTCCCCCGCACGTCCGCGTACCCGAGCGTGCGGGGGTCGAGCACGTGCAGGAACCCGGGCGGACCGCCGCGGAACTGCACGTACGGCCAGCCGGTCGCACCGACGGTCGCGAGGTAGCAGCCGTCCCGCTCGCTGATGAACGCGGTCTCCCGCTCACCCAGCGGATCCGGGTCGGCGCCCACCGCCGAGCCCAGGTCCCTGCGGTGCGGTGGGCGGCTGCCCTGCTCCACCTGCATGTCCCGGACCGCGTCGGTGAACGCCACGCGCGCGTATCGACTCATTCCCGCCTCCTCGGACATCACGGTGCCAAGGCGGGTTCGCCGGTACAACGATCTCGGCGATGAACCGGCTCACAACATCGATTCCGGCGGCTTCCCGGAAAATGCGCCGCGCGCTCAACCGGGCATCTGCACCGTGGCGCCCATGGCCTTGGCGAAGACCATCGGGTCGAAGTACTCGGCGAAGCGCGAGATCAGGCCGTCCTGCACGGTGAACCACGAGATGTAGTTGTTCCGGTACGGCAGCCCGGTCGACCTGATCGTGGAGTCGCTGGTGTAGGTCGCGAGGTAGGTCGGCTCCCCCTCCAGCCTGGTGATCCGGTAGTCCCGGAAGTTCAGCGGCGTCACGAGCGAGAACATCCCGCTCATGGCCTCGGACACGGCGTCCTTGCCGGAGATCTCCTGCGGAATGCCCTCCGGGGCGAACGGCAGGAGCATGACGACTTGCGGATGGAACGTGGCGGTGAGGGCTTCGTGGTCCAGCTCCCCGACCGCGTCGAGGTAGCGGCGCACGACCTGCGCACCGTCTGCGATCCCCATCCGGACTCCTTCCCTCGGCGCCTGCGGATCAATCGAACATGATCACGCCGCGGATGTTCTTGCCTTCCCGCATGTCCGCGAACGCGCGGTTGATGTCGTGCAGGTCGTAGGTGCGGGTGATCAGCTCGTCGAGCTTGAACCGCCCGTTGCGGTACATGTCGGCGATCAGCGGGATGTCCGTGCGCGCGTTGGTCGTGCCGTAGAGCGAGCCCTGCAACCGCTTGCCGGACATCGCGAGGGTGAACAGGTTGATCTCGGTGCTGGTCTGGGCGACCGGGGCGGCGGAGGTCAGCACCAGCACGCCACCGCGTTTGGTCAGCACTTCCGCGGGCGCGAGCACGTCCGAGTAGCAAACCCCCACGGTGACGATCACCCGGTCGGCCATCTGCCCGTTGGTCAGGCCCTCGACGATCGAGGTGGCTTCGGCCGCGTCGGCGGCGGTGTGCGTGGCTCCGAACAGTGCGGCCTGGTCGCGCTTGTAGGAGACCGGGTCGACGGCCACGATGTTCTTCGCGCCGCGGTGCACCGCGCCCTGCACCGCGTTCATACCGACACCGCCGACGCCGAAGACGACGACCGTGTCACCGAGTTCGATCTCCGCGGCGTACACCGAGGAACCCCAGCCGGTCGGCACGCCGCAACCGATCAGCGCCGCCTTGTCCAGCGGGATGTCCTCGTCGATGCGCACCGCGGCGTCCAGCGGAGCCACGACGTAGGGGCTGAAGGTGCCCAGGTACGACATCGCCCCGACGCCTTGCCCGCGCGCGTGGACGCGTTTGGTGCCGTCCGGCGCGTAACCGGCGAGCACTCCGGCGCCGAGCGCGCACATGTTCGCCTTGCCTTTGACGCACATGTCGCAGTGCCCGCAGGACGGCAGGAAGGACAGCACGACGTGGTCGCCGACTTCGAGTTCGGTGACGCCGGGCCCGACCTCCTGCACCACGCCCGCGCCTTCGTGCCCGCCGAGGATCGGCTTCCAGTCCAGCGGCAGGTCGCCGGTGTCGAGGTGGTCGTCACTGTGGCAGATTCCGGAGGCGGCCAGCTTGACCAGCACTTCCCGTTCCTTCGGCGGGTCGAGCTCGATCTCCTCGACGCTCCAGCCGGATCGGGTGCCCGGTTCCCAGAGCAGGGCTCCTTCGGTCTTCATTCGGACTCCTTCGTCGCCGTTGACGGGAGCAAGCGTGACCGCGACCACACGGCAGGTCAAGGATTTTGATTATATTCATGATAATGATCTTGTCGCGGTGTCGCGAGCAGCTCCGAGCCGGGCGACTGGCCAGCGCGTCACCAGGAGTGAAAGGATGGCGAACGCTCAACAGTACGAGCGTTCTGCAACGACGCGTGCGCGCACTCACCGACGGAGGTGCGAACAGTGACCAGCCCTGACGTGAACGGCCTGCGCCTGACCGCCGAGATCTTCGGCTCCATTCAGGACCGCGACGGCCACCAGCCGGAGTTCAGCCAGGCGGTGCACGAGGTGCTGGAATCGCTGGAACCAGCGCTGAAGCGGCACCAGGACTACTTGGACGCCCGGGTTCTCGAACGGTTGTGCGAGCCGGAACGGCAGCTGATCTTCCGGGTGCCGTGGCAGGACGACTCGGGCGAGGTGCGCGTCAACCGCGGTTTCCGGGTGGAGTTCAACTCGGCGCTCGGCCCGTACAAGGGCGGGCTGCGGTTCCACCCGTCGGTGGATCTCGGCGTCGTCAAGTTCCTCGGCTTCGAGCAGATCTTCAAGAACGCGCTCACCGGCCTGCCGCTCGGCGGCGGCAAGGGCGGTTCGGACTTCGACCCGAAGGGCAAGTCGGACGCCGAGGTCATGCGGTTCTGCCAGTCGTTCATGACCGAGCTGCACCGGCACCTCGGTGAGTACACCGACGTGCCCGCCGGGGACATCGGCGTCGGCCGCCGCGAGATCGGCTACCTGTTCGGCCAGTACAAGCGCATCACGAACCGCTACGAGTCCGGG
Organism: Saccharopolyspora sp.; assembly: GCF_017434145.1. Classification (NCBI taxonomy): domain Bacteria; kingdom Bacillati; phylum Actinomycetota; class Actinomycetes; order Pseudonocardiales; family Pseudonocardiaceae; genus Saccharopolyspora; species Saccharopolyspora sp. Next base: position 7,927 of record NZ_JAFRFW010000844.1, read on the forward strand.
GTGCTCACCGGCAAGGGCCTCAACTGGGGCGGCTCGCAGGTGCGCACCGAGGCCACCGGCTACGGCACGGTGTACTTCGTGCAGGAGATGCTGCGCGCCCGCGGCAGCGGGTTCGACGGCAACCGGGTCGTGGTGTCCGGCTCCGGCAACGTCGCCATCTACGCGGCGAAGAAGTTGCACGAACTCGGCGGCACCGTGGTCGCGAGGTCCGACTCCGCCGGTTACGTCGTCGACGAGTCCGGCATCGACCTGGAACTGATCCGGGACATCAAGGAGATCCGCTCGGACCGCATCAAGGAGTACGCCGACCGGCAGTCCCGCGCCGAGTACGTGGACGGCGGTTCGATCTGGGACGTGCCGTGCGCAATTGCGCTGCCGTGCGCTACGCAGAACGAACTCGGCGGCGACGCGGCCACGACGCTGGTGCGAAACGGCGTCGTCGGGGTCGGCGAAGGCGCGAACATGCCGACCACGCCGGAGGGCATCAAGGTCTTCCAGGACGCCGGTATCGCGTTCGGACCCGGCAAGGCCGCCAACGCCGGCGGTGTCGCCACCTCGGGCCTGGAAATGCAGCAGAACGCTTCCCGCGACTCCTGGCATTTCGAGTACACCGACACGCGGCTGTCCGAGATCATGGCCGACATCCACCACGCCTGCCAGGAAACCGCGGAAACCTTCGACGCCCCCGGCAACTACGTCCTCGGCGCCAACATCGCCGGTTTCACCAAGGTCGCCGACACGATGCTGGACCTCGGCGTCATCTGAGCCAGGGCAATACCCACTCGTCTCGCGCCCCGCTTTCCCGACTGGCCCAACGGCCGGCGGGACCGCGGGGCGTTCGTGCATCCGCAGGCGCGCACCTCGAACCACGCGGCCGCCGCTGAGGGCGTGCAGGCAGGTTCGGGGAACTACTCGCACCCGGTCTCGCACCGGAGCGCGGCGATTCGATCTCGGCTTCAGTGTCGACGCAGGTCATGCGGTGGGGCAGGTGGGACTTGAACCCACGGCTGACGGATTATGAGTCCGCTGCTCTAACCTGCTGAGCTACTGCCCCCGATGGCGTGATGAAACGCTCCCCAGCGTGATCGTAGCGAGGGGTGGCGGTGGGTGGCGCAGCGGGTTGCTTGCACGACCGGGCGAAACGGTCGGGGGCCGGACGCAGTAAGGGCCGGCACCCCGCGGGGTGCCGGCCCGGTTCGCGGCGTTGTCACATGAAGGCGGTGACGTCGAAAGCGCCGGTCAGCTGTCCGA